>DNGN01000274.1 GCA_003486225.1 Chloroflexota bacterium | reverse complement strand
CCAACCGGTTATGAGCCAGGTGCTCTGCCATTGAGCTACGGGCCCTCAATTGTTGCGCATTCCAGATACCTGCGCGCCCTGAATTATAGCCCGGATACCAAAGGTTTTCAAGTTAACTTGCCGGACCAACCGCCAAAAAGGTAATGCTGCCAAACCTGCGCTCTACAAAGCCAATCCAGAATTATCAGTAAAATTATTTTTATAGCAATGGATTTTATGCTATATTTTTATAGGCACCTAACCACATAAAGCAGGATCATCTATCTCACCCAACGATACAATTCAATACCGAGGAGGTAACATGTTCACCCCACACCGGAGACAATTACTGCTGCTATGGAGCATAGCTGGAGTCATCATCCTTGCCATGCTGGCCTGTTCTCTATCCTCAACCACAGGTGGAGAAAATCCCCCGCCAGCCAACAACAATGCAAACCCAAACCCGGGGGATGCACAACAAGAAGATCCCCCGCCCGACCTAACCGATACTGAGAGCCAAACCATCACCCCCACCCCGACCGACATCAGCAACCGTGTCTGGGACTACACTCAGCCCAGCCTTGGCAATGGCATCCCAATGCGGGACATCCCAGAACTCGATCTGGAAACTGCCGAAGAGATCACTGGCAACGTCCGCCCCCTGACGCCGAAAGAGCTGCAAAGTGATGCCGGCTTCATCTTCCAACAAGTCCGTGATGTAGACCCCAACCGGGAAATCCCGACCAACCCCTACCTGACCATGATGACGGCTGCCCCCGTAGAATGCAAAGCCAAGCTATTCAAAGCCGATCTCCTTGATTCAAGCGGAAAAATCGGGCAGAACAACAAGCACGAATATTATTCGATGGTCAGCTTCCTCGATTGCAACGGCATAAACTATGTCTCCCCGGTCAAAGATCAGGTTGGCGCATCTTGCGGCACATACGCCGCAACCGCCGCCCTCGAAATCATGCTCGGCTTCACCTTCCAGGAAGAGCGTCAACCCGCCATCACCACAGACCACCCCCTCAATGATCTACTGCCTATCAACCTATCCGAAGGCTACCGTATCTACACCAGAGTGACCGGATTTTCCAAAGACCAACAGCCAGAAATCACCGGTCTCGGAAAGAAAGACTGGTGGATCGCCTCAACACCGGACTACTACCTCCCAGATACAGAATTCGTCCCCGAATGGGATATGTGGAACCAAACCACAGCAGATGCCCTGGCTGAACGTTACAACGACATCCCCGCCTGCCAGAATATGACTGAACCGTTAGAAATCACCTACAGCGGCCTGGATGGTACCGAACAAGGTCTGTACAAACATTTGCCTTATGTTAACTGTATCATGGCTGCCGCCAAACAAAAGGAATACACCTTCGTCGGCCTTAAAAATGAATATCAGGTTGATACTGATATCTGCATCAACCTTGTCACACAAGAAACCACAAAATGCAGTGAACTGAACTCGTACGGAAACCAGGGAGACCTCTTTCAACCGGATTATGCCGCCATTGATTACCAGGTCAGAAGGCTGGTCTCGAATGGTTATCCGGTCTTAATGAGCTTCCAATGGTTCTTCAATCAAAGTTTTATTGTTGAAACCTCTAACCCCCACTACGAGTTACAGTACTACCAGCCAGAACCAGCATCAAAATATACCTTCGACCCCACCAGCTCGGGATATATGATAGATAATAAAAACGCTGGCCATTTGGTCACCATCGTCGGCTACCTCCAGGGGTTGTATGATGCCGAGGGAATAGATTTTTGGATCGTAAAAAACAGCCACGGAAACATCACGACTGATGGAGAAGATGTCTTTCAGCTGATTCAAACCGCCAGTTCCAGCGGCGACACCCTACTGGACACAAGCACAAAGCGCAACATGTACCTGGGCAGCTCTGCCTGCACCAAATGCTATGTCTCTGGCTACCAATACTACACCGATATCTTCTTCACCCGGCCCAACCCACAAACCTCCACCAACCAGGACGTCCTGGCAACCAATACAGACCAAAACGAACCCATCTTTGCCTTCAGCGACCGGGATGACGATGGAGTCATCGACCTTTACGATAATTGTCCGGAAAAAGCCAATCCCAGCCAGGCAGACGGTGACGAGGATTTCGTTGGCGACGCATGCGACCCATGCCCAAGCTACTTTGACCGCTTCCAATACCGTTCCGATATTTTCCTGGATTTCAACGATTACAATCGCGATGGCCTGGCAGACGTCTGCAACACAGATATCTCCCATCCTGCCGGTATGGCCATCTTTGCTGCTTCTTCCAATACTTTCGGCATTGCCACCGACTCCTGGGTATATAATACAGAAATTAAAAGATGGAACCTTTCCCCAGACCAGACTGTTGAAAACGCTGGAGACTATAACGGCGACGGACGCGATGATTTCCTCTTAAGAAAAAGTGGGGGTATTGGCATGTTCACCAACAATGGCGTTGATTTCGAGTTACTCGGGGGCGCTGCGCATGCCGATGACTCGGACTCCGGCTGGGCCTTTCAACTGGAGGATGAAATCTTACCGTCGATGGATT
>DNGN01000078.1 GCA_003486225.1 Chloroflexota bacterium | reverse complement strand
TAAGATCAAAATTTCTGTACAATGTGATTATGTTCTCCCGAATACGAATAGGATTGGTATTCAGCCTTTTTCTCATCGCCTATTTGGCATGCACCCTGGCAGGCTGCCAGTCAATATCTCCAGATAATGAAACTTCCGCAGACGAACCAGTGGATATCAGTTCGGCCAGCGCCAGCCCAACGCCTCTACCCACAACTACTGAACCCCCATCATTTGAAGCCACAGCAACCATGCCGCCGGACGGTGCTATCCAGCAGACCCAAGTGGCAGGTACGGCTGTTGTGGAGGAGGGGGCTACCCCAACCTGGACGCCAACAGTAATGACGCTGGACAAATTTGCGCAGGAGCTGGAGAAACTTAACCCGGGCAGTGCTCTGTTTCAACCGCCAGGGGAGATGCGGGTGGGGGAAACCGAACCAGTGGAGGTGCGGGTAACATTAAAGATAAAAGATGAGATTGAGGGAAGTCCTGAGGTTTCCGCCACGCTGGTAGCAGAGTACGACGGAGAGGCTGATGTGGAGGCAGTCATCCCGCTGGAACGAGTGGGATACCTGGGAGGTGCCACGCAAATAGGTGCCAGCCTGACAGCCGAAGGAGAGTCCTTTGAGATTAAACTGGTGGGAGCGGAAGAAGAACGGCTCCTGTATGGCGATTATGTGAGTTGGACCTGGAATGTTACCCCTCAAAAATCAGGGGAACATGAGCTAAAACTTATCCTGTGGGTGGTGGTAAACCCTGAAGGAGAGCAAGGGATCCCTTACACGATAACCGAGCTGGACCGCAGTGTGCAGGTGCGAGCGAACCTGCTGTTTTCAATTCGCCAATTTTTTGGTACCAATTGGGAATGGGTAGCGACGGGGCTGCTCTTCCCGGCTGTCGGCTGGGCATGGCGCAAGTTAAAGGGAAGAAGAACAGCCTGAGACCCATCCTTGATCTAAAAGGCCTCTTCAAACTCCTTAACTGCTTTGGGTCCGCTGCGCGCCAGGCCTGCAAAGAACGCTGGCCGGGCGACCCAGGCGGCTGGGAATCCAGGTCGTATTGGATCTCGATCCCTTGGGTGAGCGAGGAGTTTTATTCCATTTCGTGATGAATCAACCCAGCAAGCTTTTGCGGAATTTTATACAACAAACGCGGGTAACCTAGCATAACCCCTAAAAGTCTATTAGAATATTTGTATGCCAAAGATCACAAAGATTTATACCCGTACAGGTGATGATGGAACAACTGCCCTGGGAACAACCCGCCGCGTGCCGAAGGATGACCTGCGGGTGTCCGCTTACGGCACAGTTGATGAACTGAATGCTTTATTGGGATTAGCGCTTTCCTACAGCCTGGATGAAATGCTGGCTGAGGCTTTACCCAAGATCCAAAATGATCTGTTCCATTTGGGTTCTGATTTGGCATTCCCGGAAGAAGAGAAGAAGCAGTTTTCTGTTCCGCGGATCGAGAAGCGCCATATTGCTTTGCTGGAAGCCCTGATTGATGTGTTGAATGATAGCGTGGGGCCGTTGAAAAATTTCATCCTGCCGGGTGGCTGCCAGGGTGCGGCTGCTCTGCAGGTGGCCAGGGCAGTTTGCCGGCGCGCAGAGCGCGAGGTGGTCTCCTTATCCCGCACCGAAGAGGTCAACCCTTTGAACCTGCAGTACCTCAACCGGCTTTCGGATGCCCTGTTTGTGATGGGGCGTTTTGAAAATAAACAAAAAGGGTTTGAAGAACCGCTGTGGGATTCGCATGCCTGAATTGAGCACCAGGGGGGCTAAATCGGTTTCCCCGGACCGATAGAGCTGATTTTTATTTCCTGAGTTTTCCTATTTCTCCTGTCATCCGATCAGATGGGGTCAGAGAATATGCAACCTTGTCTTGGCTTTTGCGTATATGATAGTGAGGCTAGCGATTCTAAGCTTCAACCAAAATCATCTTATCGTAAGGAGATGGAAAATGAACGAGAACAGACGTTTTCCGAATTTGTTTTGGCCAGTGTTGTTCATTGGTGTGGGAACCTTAATCTTTTTATCCAATCTTGAAATCATCACGCCGATAAATTTCGCTGTTTTGTGGCGCTTGTGGCCCGTATTTTTGGTGATCATAGGTATCAACCTGTTGTTTGGGCGCAATAACCGGATCCTGGCGAGTGTGTTTTCAGGTGCGCTAGCATTGGCCATTGTGGCCTTCCTGTTGTTTTCACCCCAGCTTGTTGATGTGATCCCGATGCCGGAAACCACTACGGATACCTTTGAGGCCCCCCTGAATGGGACTCAATCGGCGGAAATTGATCTGGATTTCGACCGCGGCAACCTGACCGTGAGCGATCTTAAAAGCGGTGGGAATTTATTTGAAGCCGTTGTGACCCATAATGAAAAGATCAATTTTCAAAATACTGGCACCACCAATCAAAAAGTCCGTTTATCGCTGAACTCTTCAGGCACGCTGCAAATGGGGGATTGGTTCTCAGACCAGCAGAACGTTGCCGATATCGGGCTGGCGACAGGTGTTCCCCTGGCCATCAATATCGATATCGGTAGCGGGAACGCCGATCTGTTTTTGGCTGATTTGGAGATCGAAAAACTGGAAGCCAACAGCGGCTCTGGCAGCCTGGAAGTGGAAATGCCCGCAGGTGATTTTTCGTCAGTATTCGGTTCTGGTTCAGGTTCGATCTCGATCGAGACTGCCCCTGGTTCAGCGCTGGATCTGAGAGCAGATGTGGGTTCCGGCAGGATCACGATCCGGATTGGCGAGGACAGTTTTGGTGAAGTGGATCTGGAAAGTGGATCCGGCAGTATCACGGTGACTTTGCCAGAAGGGGTGGCGGTTCAGCTGCGCGGCGAGACCGGGTCTGGCAGTGTGAACTTACCGAGAGATTTTGTGCGCACAGCCGGACAAGATGGGGTCACCGGTGACAGCGGTACCTGGCAGTCTGCGGGATTTGCCCAAGCTGAAGAACAGCTGTATATCAATTTCAGCCTGGGATCCGGCTCATTGAGAGTGCAGTATCCGTAAGCTAACAAAATTTTTGAAAAAGAATGAATACCAAACCCTGACCGCCCTCAAGCTTGAGGGCGGTTTATTAATCTTATTTCCGATAAATCGATTTTTTATCCCAATTTGAATTGAGCTGAGACCCAAGGGGAATGACCCTCCCTTTCGTTTTTAAATGGTGGTTCATTTATATCCATAAAGGGTAATCCAGTTATTGCCTTCCTGATCCAATTCGTGTTCTGCGACGAATTTGACATCACGTAATTTGAATTCATCAGTCGCCTGGACTTCACCAGTCATCAATTTAGGCAGCATGGTGAGTTCCCAACCACGCCATTGGCCAAGATAGACACAATCAGCATCTGCTCTTGGATCCTCCCACAGCAAAAATTTGACGAACCACCGAAGTTCTGCCAGATATTGTTCATCTGAGCATCCGTTAAGAATCATTTTTGCCTGGGTAAACTCCTGATCAGGATCAAAAAGTACCACACGGATCATGCACTCACCAGCTACCAGCCCATAAAACTTGTATTCAACCCCGCTGTCGTTGACACCACTATCCACCAGTACAAAACCATCCTGTTCAAGTATCTTTGTGAAATGCTGTCCGGAAAAATCTTCCAACAATTCTGGGTCTGGATATGCGTCTGGGTCAATTGTTTCTTGCTTTAGGATTTCGAGTACTTCAGGGGTGAAGGGATCCTCTCCGTTCTGCAAAGCGGTGGCCCACAGTTTTCTTTCGTCAACAAGGTCGGTATAAAACCCAAAAGGATCGTCTTCCGCCAGGGCAAAGACTTGTTCAAAATCGCTGATGGCTTCCTCAGTTTTTCCGAGCATGGCATAAACCACAGCACGGCTGTCAAGGATTACTATTGAGGGGAAGAGTTCTACTGCCTCTTCACAATAAGGTAAGGCGCGATCTGGTTGGTTGGTAATCGCAAGATACCAGCAGAGGTTGTTATAGAGATTTGCAATAGTATTTATCTCATCCTCAGTGTAAATAAATTCTCCAATGTCAGGGTTTTCCATGGAATGTTTAAATTCCTTCATATACGGCAGCTTAGCAGCGGTTTCTAGATCTTTGATCGCTAGATCAAAATCACCCAGATTAGCATACGAATCTGCCCTGTTGGAATACATATAAGGATATTCTTCTGCCCATTTATCTAAAATGGTATTGGCCAGGCCAATTGCCCATCTGTAGTAACCCCCTTCAAATTCTGCAACCTCGGCATCCCATAAGGCCTTCAATTCAGTCATCTCCTCAATTAAATCATTTAACGGCACCAAGGTTGGTTCAGGAGTGGGTGTTGGGGGTGGTGTGGCGGATGGCTCTGGAGTCGGAGTCGCGGTTGGTTCAGGAGTGGGGGTGGGGGGAACTTGAGTGTCGGTAGGTTTAACTTTCTGGGGTTCGGCAGGCGTATTGGATGCACCACAACCTGCCAGCAGCAGGCTCAACAAAACAAAAACTAAACAGATTCTTTTCATCACAGCCTCCATTTTTCTAAGAAAAGTCTTAGCTCCATTGTAAGAAAACTTAACTGCCAAAACGCGCCACCCTTTAGGGTGAAAAAAAATTGGCAGTTTTTGGCAGTTGTGCTTCATTCCATTCCTGTCAAGAGGTTTGACAATTGCCCAAAACAGGTTTTCCAGAATCATCCTGGATTTAAAATGGCCTTGATCAAAGGAGGGGGAGATGAGCGATGATGCAAGGGCAAAAATTCGTCTGGTGGATGGACGGGAGGTCTGGCGGCAGGTCAAGGTGGAATACCGGGAAGTTGGCTCTGGCCGCTGGGTATCCGCTGAGGAGGTAGAAAAGCTGTGCCCGGCTGGTGTGGAGCCAGGGCTTAAGGGAGCCGACTCAACAAGCAGCCGCATTGCGCAGATCCGCCAGCAGATCGTGGATGTGCAAGCTCAGATGGCCCTGGACAAGCAGGCTGGGGCGAAAGCCACCGGTGCAGCACGCCTGGTCTTGAAAACCCTGAATGAGATGGAGCAAGCGGATTCGGATGAGCCTGCCGATACCGCTTGGTTCATCCTGGGGCGTCAGCTGGCAGAACAGATCTTGGTGCTGATTGAGATGGAAAAGGAGGGAAAAACCGGGATAGCTATCAAATCGGATAGTTTGGCCTGAAATTTGCAACTTTTGAGGTCAGATTGTGTTGTAGTGTTTTGAGCGAAGGGATGCAACAATGAACTGGAAAAGCAACCTGAAAAACATCTACCGGTGGCTGCTGCGCGGTACAGCAGTCTTAATGATCCCGTCTTTATTTCCTTCTTCTGTCTCCATGGGAGATCGTGTAGGATGGATTGGGGCGGTTGTGCTGTGGTTTTATATGGGGCGCATGATCGACCGGAAGAAAAGCGAAGCAGAAGAGTAACCCCTCCTCTTGCTTGGAAGTTGCAATACAATTTCTCTCCTCATCTCAGAGCCTCTGAGATCATCAAAAAGGGCAGCCAGCATTTGCTGGCTGCCCGGCATTTTAAGCATATTGGCTCAGGGAAGTTGCCTTAGGGAGTTGGAGTTTTCTTTTTCAGGCCGGGAGGGACAAACCCCGGTTGATTTTGGTTTTCTTGCAGCGAGCCGAAACCTGGTTTGTGAACCCATCCGGGCGGCATTCCTTCACGCTCGCTGCCGATCAGGAATTTATCCTTCCAGATTTGGCCCCAACCCCGGCCGTTCTTACGCTCCAGCAGCAACTGGTATGGGTCACTCTCCGGATCCAACATATGGGTGGTGAGGGCCAGCATGATCTGGCCAAAACTGTGCCCCTCGCAGAACCAGCCTTTTATCAGGTCTTCTGATGTTGTGCCATCCGCGGTTGGGACGGCATCGCCATACCTGGCGACGATCTTGGCCACCAGCGGGTGGTTGCCTTCTTTCTCACCCGTACAAAAGGCGTTCTGGAAGCTCTCTCCATCGTCTCCGTCATCATCATCTTCGTCTTTGTCATCTCCAGCACCGATCTCTTTGATCGTTTCTGCCTGGAATTGGTCCTGGGCCCAATAGCCTTTGGCCATGATGGTCTTTCCTGCTAAAGTGTCTTCAAAGGAAAAGCCTTCTGGAGGTAACACGGTTACGGCTCCATTTTTGGTCGTCAACGTCAAGGAGCTGCCATCTCCAGCTACTTCATCGACCACCCCTTTGACATTGCCCTTGGCATCTGCCAGGACCAGACTGGCCGGCAGCAGCACCAGCAGGGCTGCAACCACCAAAATAACGCCGGCTTTCAAAGTTTTGTTCATGTTAGCCTCCAACCAGGTAAAAAGACTGAGCAACATACATTAAAATTAACGAAAAACCTCACCAACCATTACAGTGCTGAGATATGTTCGGAACGATCAGGGAGAAAGGAAACCGATCTCAGCCCAAATCTCATCCCAGGTTTGACCGTTTTTAACCTTGTCCAGCAGATCCCCGGCTGTAAAGTCTGATCCGTCTGCGGTTTGCAGGGCGGTGAGAATATCCTCAAATAAAAAGCCATTGCAGAACCAGGTCATGACTGCCTGATAGTCGGTTTGGTCTGGATAGAGATCCGCGATGGACTGTCCAATGGGGTGTGTTTGCTCCCCATAACAATCAGGGCCCAAGGTTTCCAGGGGCTGTTCCGCAGAGGGATCTGCCGGGTCAATCTCCGGATCATTTTGGGTTTGACCTTCCTGGGAGGATTGGCCGGTGTTGGATGGCTCCGAAGGCTCGCGGTTGTTGACCAGCGGGTCATTTTCTTGAAGGTTCTGACGGCAGCTGGAAAGCAAGGCGGTGAAGATAAGCAGCAGGATTAGGATCTTTTTCATAGCACCAGTATAATGCAGGCTTGAGTTCAAAATCTGTTGGAAATTTGTGTCGATTGCGTTGCACAATTGGTCGTTGGTGAATGCCGGATATATATGTGGCGGCGATGGGTTAATGAGAAATTTTTTAATCTTTGGATAATATGGGAACCTAAGGCCAAAAAAAAACGTTTTTAGGTTGTATAATTTGAGGAAACAAAACCTGGTTTCGTTCATAAACCATTTTAAATCGGTCATGTGGGTTCAAATTTTTAGGTTAGAGTATGGCTGACCTGAATTTTTCCATAGATAGGAGAATGTATGAAACACCTTCAATATGCTAGGCTGAAAATTATCCTGCTGGGGATCCTGGTTCTGATCTTGGCTGGCTGCAATCTGCCGGAAACGCCTGATGATGTGTCACAGCAGACAGCCGCGGCTCAGACGGTCAATGCCGTTGTGCAGGAGCAGGCAACCGAGACCCCCGAGGCACCAGTTTCCACCGCCACACAAGCAGCAGATGGGGCTGAACCGACCAGTACAACTGGAGAACAGGGTGGTGCAAGCACCCCAGCGGCTACCCAGGAGGTGTCGGTTACCCCAACCAAAGAAGGACAAGAGATCGGTGAGGACAAGGCAGAATTCATCGCGGATGTGACCATCCCCGATTACAGTGAATTTGAAGGTGGAGATACCATTACGAAGACCTGGCGAGTGCGGAATATCGGAACCACCACCTGGTCCACGGATTACACGATCGAATTTGAGAAAGGGGAGAAATTGGGTGCACCAACCCAGATCAAACTGCCCCAATCGGTGAAACCCAACGATTTTGTGGATATCTCGGTAGACTTCACCGTGCCCAACGCCGTTGGAGAATATTCCAGCTATTGGATCCTGAAGAACGCGGATGGCGAGCGGGTTGGGGTGGCGGAAGAGGGAAAGTATTTCACCATGTTCATGATCATCAAATCGGTGAGTGATGCGGGTGACGGCGGCACCAGCGGGACTGGCGGTATTCCGGGTGGGGCGAAAATCACTAAAGCGACGGTCTCAGTGGATACTCCCAAATATACCGGCAGCTGCCCTGCCCAACTGACCTTCACCTATACCGTGACCACGGCCAATCAGGGCAATGTGGATTTCAACCTTAAATTTGGTGTGATCTCTCCTTCCGGCTACAAATTTGACGCTCCGCCGGAATATAGTGTTAATTTTTCAGGCGGGTATACTGTGACATACACCTATACCTTGTTCTCAGCAAATTCCGTGAATGCGACGGTCAAGGTTGAGGCGGTTGGTTCAAATACCTATACATCAGAACCGGTCAATTTCTCGGTGAAATGTAACTAGTCCCAAAATTTTTCAAACGGGCGGGAGAGATCTCCCGCCCGTTTTTTGTATCCATCATCCCAGCCAGACCGGAGGATATTTTTTTTCCCCATGCGGTGATTCTGAAAATTTGTGGGGGCTGATGGACCCAAGGTTCCAAAATTCCACCAGGCCCGCATCTAGCCTAGATTGATTTTTTGAGTACAATAAAAAATCAGGAGTTTATTGGTATGGAGGCATCTTAATGAGCAAGCAGAGCAAAAGCCAGGCGAAACTGGGTTGGATAGTCGGGGGAATATGGTTAGGCGTTGTGTTGATTGGGGGCGGGCTGCTGTTTTTCCTGGCAGGTTTTTCACCCTCTACAGCAACGCTGGCTGAAACCGACCTGGCAGCGATACAACAACTGCCCAGCTACGCACCTCCAACCGCCACGCTGCTGCCAACTTTTACACCACTTGCCACCGATGTGCTGCCGACCAACACCCCGGCATTGATCCCGACCCAAACTGCCGGTCCTTCCCCGACACCAATTGTCTTCCCGACCATGGTGCCCACCAGCGATGCGCTGTGGGAAGGACCGCTGGTGATTGGGTATTCGGTGCAAAATCGGCCAATCGAGGTCTGGCGCTTCGGGCAGGGCGAGCGTAAATATCTGGTGGTTGGGGGGATTCATGGGGGGTATGAGATCAACACGATCGAGCTGGCAGATCAGCTGATTACGTATTTTTCCCGCCGACCAGCGGCGGTGCCAGACGATGCGACTTTATTCATCCTGCGCTCCTTAAACCCGGATGGTGAGACCATGCCGCATAAAAAAGAGGGACGGGCGAATGCCAATAATGTGGATCTGAACCGCAGTTTCCCGGTCGGTTGGTCGGCCACGTGGAACCGGGATGGGTGCTGGGATCTGCTGGAGCTGAATGCCGGGCCGCACGCGGCATCGGAACCTGAAACGATTGCCCTGATGGCTTTTGTGCTGGAAAACCCGGTGGTTGCGGTGATCAGCTACCACGCCGCGGCTCCCGGATTTTACCCGGCAGGCGAGCCACTCGACCCGAATTCAATCGCGCTCTCCAAATACCTTTCCAAAGCGACTGAATACGAGTATCCTTATCCTCCGTATATCACCGGGTGCTATATGAC
>DNGN01000080.1 GCA_003486225.1 Chloroflexota bacterium | reverse complement strand
CGCATCGAGGGTTTTCTCAGTAAGGTGCTGGATGGCCGTTCCCAGACACTGAGCCGTTTTTTGACGTCCTTCGAACAAAAAGCCCAAAAACTGGAACAGCAGATCGAGCATGTTCGGAAAGATACCCTGATCGATGAATTTGCTTCGATGGATGCCAGGGAATTATTCCACCAGTTGGTCAGGAATATTGACAATCAAGACTGGTATCGGGCACTTGAAGACAGTTTTTTGAGCAATTTTATCAAGCACCAGCCTCATTACCAGCCTGACGCCTGCCGGGTGGCCAGCGGGTCGGCCCGCACAGCCCTGGGGATATTGGGCAGGCATTGCGGGCTGAGCGAAGTGGTGATCCCGGATTTAAGCTGGTCTTACGAGCACTGTTTTCAAAAAACTCACGTGGTGCCGCTGACCGGGTCATTAGAGCTGGATGTCGAGGCATTCATCGAAAAATTAGAGAGCCTGACCAGGGAAGATAATACCTGGAGAAGGCGCGGCGCTTTGGTCATCAGCAACCCCCATAATGCCACCGGACAAATCTTCAGGCAAGATGCGATCCGGAAACTGGTGGCTTACTGCCTGAAAAACAACATCTATCTGATCGATGACCTGGCTTACCAGAACGTCGCACCGGCCGATGGCCTGCAGGAAATTAAAACCGCCGGTCAGATGGCGGAGGAATTGGTGCGCTCAGGCACGCTGGATGCATCGCAGGCGGATCGTCTGATCACGGTACATTCGCTTTCGAAAACCGACAGCTTTGCGGGGGCCAGACTCGCGGTTGTAGAAATCCGGGAGCCGCAACTACGACAGCGATTCGGGGTGGTGAATGCCTCTATTCAACCCAACCTGACCGCGATCTTCATCAGCTATTTGTTCTACCGGGGCTCCAGACAGTCAGCCCAGAGCTACTGGCAGTTGCGAAATATGCTCTTCCATGAAAGGATACAGGCTTTACTGACGGCAGTGGACAATCTGCCCCCAGACCGCAATCCCTATAAATTAAAGATCATCCCGCCGAAAGGAAGCATGTATCCCTTGCTGCAAATTGAACGCCTGCCCACCGGCTTATCGCTGGACTGGTTGGCCTCCTCCCTGGCGCGCCAGGGGATCGGTTTGCTGCCTTTATCCACCTTTGCGCGCACGGAGAAAGGCTTCGAAACCGGGCGGAAAACCTTCCGCCTGACCCTGGGCGGCAAAGATGATGCTGATATTCTGCAAGGCAAGACCCGGCGCTTGCTGATCGACCTGAACAGGCTGATTGCTGAGGAGGAGGCGCGCTACAACCGAAAGGTGGTAGAGGTCCGAAAGCCGAACAGCAAGAACAATCGGGAAGCCAGCCTGTCACAAGCCTGGGAAGCGGTTGCCAGCCAGATTAGGGAGCAATGCGAGCATAAACAATCTTTCAGCAGCCTGGTTCCACACCAGGTGAATGGTGCCCATTTTCACCGGGAATTTTTGAATGATTATCTGCCGCAGCGGCTGGAAGTGTTCAAAACCCGGCTGATGGATCGAGCACGCATCAGTGACGAGCTGATGAGCCAGGCGCTTGCCCAGAGGGGAGATTGGTTTCCTGAGAGGATGGACCAAGAATTTAACAAGGATTCTCTCCAGCGGCGCCAGCAGAAATTCAAACTGAGATCATACGACCGCACTGTTCATCCGACCCAGGTTTATTCGCTGCAAGTGGAACTAGCCGTTGATGAAATCCTGCTGGCGCTCGTTAAAAAGCAAACCACCAGCACCCGCAGCATTGAGAAAGCAGCCCGCGAATTGATGAGAGAATATCTCGGCCTGAACGTGAGCATCACCTCCCAGGAAGAGTCTCAGGAAATATTGCTGGACCTGGCAGCCCTATCTGCCGCGGAAGATTTTGCCGAATTATTTACCGATTTTTCGCTTCCTGGCATGTTGTCGTTTTGGAGTGATTGGGACGGCAGCAACCGGCCCTCGGGCCAGGGGCACCGGCTGATTGGTTTTGTTGTGATGGAAAATGTGCGCCGGATGGCACGCATCCTGACCATCTTGCGCCAGGCAGACCCAACGGTTGCGCTGCCGCCCGAACTGCTCCTGCAAATCAATCAGCTCCCGGAACAAAATCAACGTTTCTCCCAACTCCTTAACAATATTACCCAGTTAACCCACCAGCTTGAACAGCGCTACCGGACCCTGCTGCCCTATTCAATGGATGCAACGCCCCTGCAGCAGTTTGCCACCCGATTGAACCTGCGCCGCGATCCGGTCAAGGTTTTGTGGCAGCATAATGACCGCTACGAGCGGAGGATGCTGGAACTCCGGCAGCAGCGCCGCATGATGCTGGAACGCTACTTTGCGCTTAACAAACGCTTGCGCAAACAACTGCACGCCCTGATCCCAACGATCTTGGAAAACCGACCGTCTGAAGAGCTGATCCGTGAAGTGGTTGGCTACCGGGATCTCCTGCAGCGAACTGTGATCACCCCACGCATCCACGAACGGATGATCACGCAGCGCGACCAGTTCGCCATTGACACGACCGTCTTCAACCTGGATGAGATCAATACCATCGCGGCTACCTACGGCAACCCAGGCATGATCATGGCTTTGCAGGTCAGCATGTCGTCAGATCCGGATGCCTTGATCGCCCTGGACCGAAAGTTCCGCAACCGGGGAGAGCAGACTCAACGGAAACAACCTGAGGTTGACCACAGCTCGATCTGGATGGTCCCGCTGTTTGAAGGCGTGGAGATGGTTGGGGACCTGCCGGCTTACCTGGATCGGGTTTGGGATTATGCTGCCCAAAGCCGCCACACCTCCCAAACGCCGCAGGAGCGTTTTACCGAGATGGTCTCAGAAGTCTTTATTGCTGGTTCTGACCTCAGCCAACAGGTCAGCCAGGCGACGAGTGCGTTTTTATTCCGTAAGGCGAAGTTTGGGGTGCAATCTTGGCTGGCTGAACACGGGGTGGCGGAAGATGTGCGTATTAAATTGGGAAGCGGGGAACCGATGCAACGGCAGGGCGGCTATTATTCTGAATTTGCCGGAAGCCCGGCGATACTGACCTCGGCAGACAGCAAACGGCGAATTGCCCGGAACCTGCCCGCAGCAGCGCGCAAGAGCACAGAATATGCTGTGACACCTTTGCAGGGGGTTTTCCTGGGTGGGGATTTGAGGACCTTCCAAAGCAACCTGTCGGAGCAGCTCAGGTTTTTGCCAGCCCAGGAATTTGTCAGCCTGCTGTTTCATATCCGCCAGACCCAATTGAACCACCGGGATGATTTGATCCGGGCGGCGGAAACCCTGACGGAAAGCCGGCTGGGTGTCCACAGCAGAAGCCTGCAGGAACTGGAGCGGCTGACCATCCGAACCAACGATGCGATCTATACAGGATTTCTGGATGAGCTGACAGACAATTTCCGGCTGATCCTTTACGGGCGAGAAGAAGATGTGATCGGTCTGCATGCGGTCTCGTATTTTATCGGCCGGTCTTTGCCACAATTACGAGACCGTCCCACCTCTCGAAAGACCACCAGTGCCGGTCGAGAACAGGGACGGCAGATCCTGGCCAATATCGCTGAAATTATTCCTTTTTCAGAACAGGGAAGTTTGCTCCGGGCGATTGCCCATAACCAGTCTCAGACAGGGATCCTTGGGGTGAACCAGCTGACCACTGGCCTGTTCCGCGCCCTGGAACGCTTCGCCCAGAAAACTTTCGCGACGGCTGAGCGAGAACGCATGATTGCAGAGCGCTTGCTGCCGAACCTGCCGGTTTATGAAATCCTCAGCACGCTGCGAACCTATCAGGACTGGCAGGGGGAATTCCTCCGCATGGTTGAGACCGCATTCCCGGCAGGCAATTCTGCCTTTGTGGCGTTGCGGGAGGATCGTGATGCAATGCAGCGCTATTTGCCTTTGTTCCAGCAGGAACTGCTCCGGCGTCACGGGCTGAACGTAAATGACTTCTTTAGCCAGGGTAGC
Organism: Chloroflexota bacterium; assembly: GCA_003486225.1. Next base: position 1,894 of record DNGN01000080.1, on the reverse strand, counting down.
TTTCTCCCGGATATGCTGCCTGCCTTACGCCCTGAGCTGGCAGTTCTACTGCAAAAAAACCTGTTCAATACCGATCTGGAGCATCTGCTGGTACACGTGCAAGGGAAAGTTGATACCGGCTGGCAGGCAGAGGTGGCTGCCTTACTCCAGGTACCGGAAGAGGTTCGGTCCTGGCGGGTGATGATTTGGGATTTGATCGGCGATTCGATCTACCAACGGGTCCAGAGTTTCTCCGAACTGGCCACGGCATTGTATTCATTATCCACCACTCAGCGTACGGGTGGGCTTCCGATCCTGGCTCGCGGGAAAAAATTACCGCCGACCCTGGCAAATTTCTTCCGCACGGCACATGCTGATGATGAAATGCGGCGCTTCTTGCTCGGTACGATGGAATATCTTAACACCTTCATTGAAGGGAATGTCGAAGTGCCGATCAGCATTATCCGGGCGATCAATGATGTGGAGAAGATTGCCCAGATCGAGGAAAGCACGCTGACCCCACCAGAGCAGGCCATCCTGCGCTTCTGCACCCTCCAGATCGCGCGCCTGGCAGGGGAGAACGGGTAATTGAACTGAGGCCTGCAAGGGCTCCAATCCTGACCGGGTCAGCCCTTCCCTAGTCAGGGAAGGGCTGGACCAGCTTAGTTCGCAGACGGCGTCAGGCGGTCTTTGGTTATCCTCAGAGATGAGAATTCAATCCCGGAGTACCATACCGTACGTGACACACGAAATTTTTTCCCCATCAACGATTACATAGCTGTTCCTGGGCTCCTGTAAGCCGTTTTCATATAAGACGGCAAACTGATCTGCCTGCTCACCACCGAGCTGGGTTTGCCAAGTTCGTTGAGCGCGCATGCGGGAGAAGTGGAAGGAATACCAGCCGTATTTTTGGTATTCCTGGCTGGTGTGCTGGTATTGGTTGTTCCATTCGGCATGGCAGGCAATCGCGCCAGCCAGGACTTCCTGCTCCTTGGGCTGGCTGCTTTGGGAATACAAGTCAGCCAGGGCGGGTAAGGCATCTTCGGAGAGGGAAAGCAGATAGCTAATATCGAGTGATCCGCCCTTCTGGTAGCGCTGGAAGTTTTGCCTGACGATCATGGCATCCACATTGATCAGGTTAAGGGAGGTGATAAAGCCCAGCCCGGCGATAATGGCAGCTAAGGCAAAATAGCGCTGCTTGTGGAACATTTCCAGCAGGCTGACTGCCAGCAGCAACCCGCCTAACCAGATGATAAAAACATGGGTATGAAGGCGGGTCCGGGTGAAGCCGTACGCCTGTTCGTAAAGCAGCAAGCGCTGGAAGGATGACACCAAGATCACCGTGACCAGGGCAAAGAGCAGGATACCAAGGCCTGAAAAGACCTGATGGGCGGTTTTACCTTCTTTTCTGGTGATGAAGGACAGACTCAGGAACAACAGCAAGCTGAATACGGAAACTGTCACCAGTTCACCAAAACCGCGCCGGGCATATTCAGCATAGGTAAACCCGGCCAGGTTGATATTGGACTGCCCGCCGAAGAAATATTGGAACTGGATAAACACAAAAGCCAGAAAGAGGAGGTTGACGCTGCCGAGGATGATCACCGATTCAGTGATCCCCAGGAAAGGTTTCAGCCATTGGGTGCCATCNNATAAGGATTTACGAAGGCCTTGCTTGCGGGTGGTTGGATCGGCTGGCTGGTTGGCTTCGGGTTTGGGCTGTGAGGTGAATACCGCAATTGGTCGAATTAAGGCATCCAGACTGAGGTTAAACGCGCTGCTGAGATAATCTTTGAAAGTATACTGCCACCATTTTCCGCCCTGGAAGGAATGGGAGATCAGTGCCATGAGGATCAGGGCCGCCACAACGTTCAGGAATGTGGTAAAGGGTTCCAAACGGACAGCGGACATAACG
>DNGN01000148.1 GCA_003486225.1 Chloroflexota bacterium | reverse complement strand
CAGCGCCTCGGCAACGGCCGGATTAAACCGCCACCTGCCAGATTGCACATCCGCTTCAGACACCAAGGTGTATGCTTCAGGATGCCTGCCTGCTGCGTCGATCAGGTACACCGCGTGGAATATTTGGATGGCCTGGTGGGTATCCAAGGTGATTGTGATTTCGGTGATCCGGTTCAGGTTGTGGTAGATAAACCGGCACAAACGGTCGTTATCTTCCACGGCCGCCATACCCGATCTGCCTGCCACAAAAAGCTCAAATCCTGGGATGCAGAAAGTATTCTGCACATCGACCAAGAATAAATTTACCCTGTACGTATCTTCTCCTGCTGGAGGAAGGGCATAATCCTCAGCCCAGCGGCGGGCTTGTCTGGCGCGCTGCTCGTATGGCACCTTCCAGATTTCACCAACACGTGCAGGGTTGAAAAATTCAGGCAGCGGTAAAGTATGCTCAGAAAGCAATCTCTCCTCCTTTAGATCAACTGACCTCTTGCTGGTACTGCCGGACCAGGTTTTGCTTCATCTCCCACAGCTTCTGGGTGATCGAAACGTGATATATATGCGGATTCACCAACCGGCGTACACCCGGGTCCAGCTTTTGCAGGTCAGACTGGCGCTGCTTGCGGATCTCCTCGATGGGGGGCGGCTGGTAGACTGGCTTGCCCTCCACATACACCGGCACCAAGAGCGATTCGAGCTTGCTGATATTTTCTTTTTCCAGGTGCCGCTGCAAGGAAGCCAGAGCCGGGTGACGCAAAACCAGCGGCTTATACTCATCCACCGGTTCATCATGCAGCGCAATCAGGTCTGCAGTGGCCTTGCCGCGTTCATCATAAACACGCCAGAGGCGTTTGTTGCCTGGAATGAGCGTCTTTTGCGGTGATTCCGAGATTTTGATGGCTGGAATCCAGGAACCTTCCTCCTCCAACGCCACCAGTTTATACACGCCATCCAGGGCGCCATCGCCTTTGGATGTGATCAGACCGGTGCCGACACCATACACCAATCTGCGCAGCAGGGCACCGGGTTCCACCCCATAACGTCCCGCCTCATCCTGAACTTGAGAAGTAATCTGCCAGATGGCCAATTCATCCAGTTGGTTTGAAAGCACAATTTTGGCCTCCGGGAAGCCTGCATCATTGAGCTGTTTGGCGGCGTGGATGCTCAGATAAGCCAAATCCCCCGAGTCCAGCCGGATCCCCACTGGCTGGTGGCCTTTGCGGCGCAGCTCTTCAAAAACCCGGATGGCATTCGGTACGCCGCTCTCCAAGGTATTAATGGTATCGACCAGCAAGATGCAGTCGTCGGGGTAAATCTCGGCATACGCCCGGAAGGCATCCAGTTCTGTTTCCCCCAGGGCCAAAAAAACTTGCACCATGCTGTGGGCATGGGTTCCTTTCGGCGGAAAGCCCAGCACATGCGAGATCCCGACATTGGAAGAAAAATCCGCCCCGCCGATCAATGCTGCCCGGGTACCCGCATTGGCGGCTCGTTCCTGGGCCCGCCTCAGTCCAAATTCCATCAGCAGCTGGCAGTTACTGCTGTCCTTCATACGGGAAGCTTTGGTCGCCACCAGCGTTTGATAGGTCAGATGGTTTAGCAGTGAGGTTTCCAGGATTTGAGTCATCGCCAATCCGCCCTGAACCACAGCCAGGGGTGTGTTGGGATGCACCACGCGCCCTTCTGGCACTGAATGGATCGTAATGCTCTCAAAGGAGCCGTTTTTCGAAAGCCAGGCCAGAAAATCATCGGCAAAAAGCTGATCGCCAGCTGCGCTGCGCTGATTTTTCATCTGTTCAATCTCGAGTTTTCCAAATTGCGCTTCGCCCATCCAATCCAGCAGCCACTCCAGGCCGGCATTGATGCAGTAGCCCGATTTATGTGAACCGTAATCCGGGTAACCGCGGAAAAAATAATCAAACTGGGCTTTTTTCTCATGCAAACCGAAGCGGTAATATAACTGCGCCATGGTCAATTGATATTGGTCGGTGAACAAGATGCCTTCCGCAATCTGTTTTTGTTCGGTTTTCATAGGGTTACTCCGTGGAAAATACTGAAGAGAAGGAAATACGCTGGTAGAGCGAGCCCGATGCGCGTCCGGACAGCCCTCCATTAAATTATACCGCTGATCGACCGCAGCACCTTGCAGAAACCAGCATGATAAAATACAGCCTGAACAGACCGCTGAACGGTGACAAATGGCATGAGCACATCCTTAGACTTTGTAGAAACCCTGGCCCAAAAGACCGGCCTGATGCTGACCCAATACTTCAGACTTGAGGGCGTTGATGCTGACCTGAAAAGCGACCGCACGATGGTAACCGAAGCAGATTTGGCTGCCGACAGCCTGATCCGCCAGGAAATTCAGGCTGCCTATCCAGATGACCTGATCCTGACAGAAGAAACCAACCAGGTCCGCCTCTCACCAGACCGCCCGTTGTGGGTGGTCGACCCGCTGGACGGCACGACCAATTTCAGCCTCGGATTACACACCTGGGGTGTCTCGATTGCCCGCCTGGTGGCCGGCTACCCGGAAACCGCGGCCCTCTATTTCCCGCTTTATCAGGAACTATATTCGGCCGGGCGCGGGCAGGGAGCCTACCTCAACCACCAACCACTCAAAATTACTCCCCACCCAAAACAACACACGACCGCTTTTTTTGCCTGTTGTTCACGCACACTGCAAAAATATGATGTCAGCCTACGATACAAAACCCGCATCCTGGGAGCAGCTGCATACGATTTCTGCTGCGTTGCCCGTGGAGCTGCGATCGCAGCCTTCCAGGCCACCTCAAAAATCTGGGATATTGCTGCCGGATGGTTGGTTCTGGAGGAGGCAGGCGGTATTGCTGAACTGTATGGCGGTGGGTCGCCTTTTCCTTACCTGCCTGAAAGCGCTTATGCCAACACAATTTATCCGACCATGATGTCCGCAAATCTGGAAGTGGCGAAAAAATTAAGAGCCGGAATTAAAACAAAACCGCAGAAGTAGCATCTTTTTGATTTCTCACTATAATTGTAGCTGAGGCTGAAACCTATTCATCACGATTTTATAATGCTAATCTCCCACAAAATAGGTTCTCCAACCCTATAATAAAACTAATCATTAATGATTCAACAAGGAGTTTTTCTTGACCGACCACACAACCCGCCATCTTGGACCTGATTCAGCTAAGGGGCCTGGAGTTCAATTAAAACCTGGTCAGGTTCTAATGGACCGTTATGAAATCCAAGACATCATTGGTGTCGGCGGAATGGGTACGGTATATCGTGCCCGAGATACAAATTTTAAAGCAATCCGATTGGTTGCCATCAAGGAGATGATCAGCCAGATCAGCGATCCGCTCGTCCGGAAAAAGATCTTCATCAACTACGAACGCGAATCGAACATTCTCGCAACCCTGCGCCACCAATCCATCCCAAGGATTTATGACTATTTTATGCGCAACGAGCGTGCCTATCTGGTGATGGAACTCGTCCATGGACGCGATCTGGACTCGATCCTGGCCGAAATTACCAACTTCCTCCCCGAAGCCCAGGTAATTGCCTGGGGCATTGAGCTGTGTGACGTGCTGCATTACCTGCACACCAGCCAGTCCGAACCGATCATCTTCCGGGATATCAAGCCGACCAACATCATGATCACTCCCCAAAACCATGTCATGCTGGTTGACTTTGGCATTGCCAAACTGTTTGATCCCAAAGAGAAAAACACCATGATCGGCACTCAGGGCTATTCCCCACCGGACCAATACCGCGGCGAAGCTACCCCAAAAGTGGATATCTACGCCCTGGGGGCCACGCTGCACCATTTACTCACCCTGCGCGACCCGCGATTGGAAGCCCCTTTTTCGTTTAACGAACGTCCGATCCAGGACATAAACAGCAATGTATCCGATGAATTAATTTCTGTCATCAACCGGGCGCTGGAATATGAAGCCAAAGACCGTTTTAAAACTGCGGATGAAATGAAGCAGGCCCTGATTGCTGCCGGGCGCAAAACCGGCTCGCTGCCTGAATATATGTCCACCACAGCGTCCATTGGGTCCAAAAGCAACGTCAAACCAGTCTGGACCTTTGAATGCGAGGACGAGATCCGCGGCAGCCTGACCTTCCATGACGGTACGCTCTTCATACCCTGCTACGACACCAACCTCTACGCCCTGGACGCCTCGAATGGTAACTTTAAATGGAAATATGCTACCCAGGGAGGTCTGCCCGGAAAGCCCGCAGTTTACGATACCAATGTCTTTATCGGCTCTGAAGACAACCGGGTGCATGCTGTAACCCAACGTTCTGGGAGCATCGTCTGGACGTATTTTGGGGAAGGACCATTCCGATCTTCACCGTCCATTTCTCAGGGGCATGTCTTTATCGGCTCAGATGACGGCTTCTTGCACGCCATCAACCTGACTACTGGGCGATCTTCCTGGAAAATGGATGCCGCTGGGGCTATTCGCTCCACGCCCTTTGTCACCAAAGACTATGTCTATGTAGGAACTGAAGCTGGAGAACTGCTTTGCCTGGACTTTGGCGGGAACCCCAAATGGCGGTTCCGGGCAAGACGGGCCATCACCTCCTCCCCAGCGGTCGTGAACGATATTGTCTACTGCACCTCGCTCGATTCGACATTATATGCCCTGGATGCCCAGACCGGCTGGGCGCACTGGCGCTTCCGGCTGGGGCGCGGCTCTATATCCTCACCGCTGGTGGTGGACAACTTGCTTTATGTCGGGGCAGCGGATCACCAGATTTACTGCGTGCAGGCTCAAACCTCCAAGGAAATCTGGCGCTATAAAACCGAGCATCAGATCACAGCCACGCCACTGATCTACAAAGACGCGCTGTACATCGGTTCAGTGGACAAGCATATGTACTGCCTGGATGCCCGGACAGGCCAACTGCGCTGGAAATTTGCCACCGAAGCACCAATCACAGGATCGGCGGTGGCGAATAACGACATGGTTTTCTTCGGTTCATCCGATAGAATGGTGTATGCTTTGCTGGCATAATAACCTGAATACCAAGGAAATATTGTGAAGAAAATTTGGGAAAAACTATTTAAAAACAATACAGAGATGCCCCCCGCAGGCCAGGGCGTAACCACCCAGCCCGTAAAGCCACCAAAACATGTGAGTGAAGCCGAGACTGCCCCCCTCTCTGAAGAACAAATCAACGAGATCGCCTATCTGGGGCAGCGCATCGAACCACAGCAGCTTATCGCTGGCGCAGCCCGCAGTGTAGGCAAGACCAGAGATAAAAACGAGGATTCTCTCTTCCTGCATACCTCCCTGATCGGTGCACTTTCTTCTTCTCTCCCGTTTGGGGTTTTCATCATCGCAGACGGTATGGGAGGCCACCAGAATGGTGAAAAGGCCAGTGCCACAGCTGTTCGCAGCATGGGCAATTACCTGATCAGCAAATTATACGCTTCCCTCTATGGCCTCAATCCCAGCCCACCCAGCGAATCACTGCAAGAGATTATGAAATTGGGCATCACCCAGGCCCACCAAAACATTATTGAAGCCGCTCCAGGCGGCGGAACCACCATGACCGCCGTGATCTCTATCGGCACCCAAATGACCCTTGCCCATGTGGGCGACAGCCGTGCCTACGCCATTTATCTGGATGGCCGCATGCAGTTGCTCACCAGAGACCACTCTCTGGTAAAGCGCTTGGAAGAACTCGGGCAGATCACGGCAGAAGAAGCAGCCCTGCATCCACAAAAGTCGATGCTATACCGCGCCCTGGGACAGGGCGAGGCCCCAGAACCGGATATCTTTACCGCTTCACTGCCCAATCCGGGCTACTTGCTGATCTGCTCCGATGGTTTGTGGGGAGTGCTCTCCGAGGAACGAATCTTTCAGATCATCAGTGAAAGCATCAGCCCGCAGCGGGCGTGTCAAAACCTGGCAGATGCAGCCAATGCTGCTGGAGGTCCAGATAATATCTCTTTAATCTTGGTGCGACTCTCTGACTAAAAATAGATTATGGTTACTGGTTACTTAGATAATTATTATGCTCGTTTAGGCATCCCCCGTTCGGCAACCCAGGATGAAATCCGGCACGCCTATCACCTGGCGGCGCGCAAGTTCCACCCGGACTATAACAAAGACAAAAGTGCCGTCGAGGTATTCCTGCAAATCCAAGAAGCCTACGAGACCCTCTCAAGCGCTACGGCCAGAGCCACCTACGACCAGCTGCTGCCAGCAGATATCAGCACTCCCAAGAACCTGCTGGTGAATGCCATTTACAGCCGCCAGGCCCTTGCTAAAATGGACCGCTCGCAGTTGATCTATGTCCTGCTGAATATCAACGCGGCCCCGAACCCAAACAACACCGTTTCCCGTCAGCCACTCAATATCTGTGTGGTTTTGGATATCTCAAATTCAATGTCGGGCGGACGCCTGAGTGCCATTAAGGATACTGCGAACCAGATTATCCGCGCCTTGAAACCCGAAGACATTCTCTCAGTTGTCGCTTTCAACGACCGGGCAGATGTCATCATCCCCGCAACACGTAACCAAAACCTCAACATGTTGATCGCCAAGATCAGCCAGGTCTCGGCAAGCGGTGGCACGGAGATCTTCAAAGGATTAGAAACTGGCTACCAGGAGCTAACCAAGAATCTAAACCCACGCTTTACCAATCACATCATCCTGGTTACAGATGGACGCACCTATGGGGACGAAGAAGAATGTCTCCAATTAGCCAAACTGGCAGCTGAACAGGGTATCAGCATCCACACGATTGGTATTGGTGACGAATGGAACGACGAATTCCTGGACCCATTGGCCTCCATCACTGGCGGCAACAACCAATTCGCCGAGACTCCCAATGCGATCCAGGTATTCCTGCAGGAAAAATTCGGCAGGATCCAAAACACCTTCGTTAATAATGTTACCCTTCATCTCAATATGCCCAAGCAGGTTGAACTGCGATATGCCTTCCGCATGAAGCCAGATACATCCTCAATCATTGTGGCACACTCCTTAGCACTGGGAGACATCCCAAAGGATCAGCCGCTAAGTGTTCTGATGGAATTTTTAATCCAATCGACCGGTGACCAGGAAGAGTTCCAGTTTTTGGATGGCTCCCTGGATTTCATGATGCCATCTGCACCGATACCCAACATCTCCTCCAGACTGACTTTCTCCCGCCCGGTATCGGAAAACCCCAGGCCAGTACCGCCTCCGCATATTTTAGTGCAAGCCATGTCCCGCCTTTCCATGTACCGGCTGCAGGAAATGGCACGAAAAGACCTCAGGCTCGGCAACGTCCATCAGGCCACCCAACGGCTGAAAAACCTGGCTACCCAGCTGTTAACCGCGGGAGAGGATCATCTCGCCCGAACTGTCATGTTAGAATTGGATCATATCGGCAAGAACCAAGATATGAGTGATATCGCCCATAAACAAATCAAATACGGCACCCGGGCTTTGGTATTGGAAAATTTTGAAGAGGAAGTTAGTCATGATAATTTGTCCGAATTGTAGTTTTGAAGAGCCCGAAGGGGCCATATTTTGTACAGAATGCGGCACGAAATTAATCGATGCCGATGGCGTTTCAACGGCCACCTTTGGTACAACGGATTTAAACCTCCAAACTGCACTCCCACCGAAAGAGCCCAATGCACCTTTGCCTGTAACCGAAGCACACGTCAACCTGCATATCATTCGCACCGGGCAAATACTGCCATTGGTCGGTCGCGAGGAATACACCCTTGGGCGCATTAGCCAGGGGCAGTCCATCCTGCCAGATATAGACCTAGCACCATATGACGCATATTCGCAAGGCGTATCACGGCTGCATGCCACGCTCAAATTTAAAAACGATAATCTGTATGTTGAAGATCTTGGGTCCTCCAACGGCACCCGGATTAATGAGAATAAAATAGACCCACACACCGATCAACTGGTCCACCATGGGGACGTATTATCCCTGGGCAGGTTTAAAATCCAGGCACTTGTTCGTCAAGAGTAGCTCTGACCAACAATAGGAGGATATAATGACGATTAATGTGATCCTGCATATTAGTGGCGAAGAACCAATTGTCGGAGAAATTGACGAGATGCCAATCCCATCGGATAATATCCTGATCGTTAAAAACCCGCGCAAACGAGACGGCAAAGATCTGACCTACATTACAGCAGACGAAGTCAGTTTTGTCATCTGGCCGTGGGATAAGGTCAATTTCCTGGAAATCTTACCCACAGAGGAAGAAGAAGACATCATTAGTTTTGTAAGAGAGTAAAGAAATGGAAGATGTACAATTTACAAACAGACGCATCTTGGTGATCGACGATGAAGAACGCATGGTGCGTTTTATCCGCCTCAATTTGGAACATGACGGGTTCCTGGTTGTGGAAGCCTATAACAGCCATCAGGCCATGGACAAACTGCGAGAAACCCTGCCCGACCTGATCCTGCTGGATGTTATGCTGCCGGATATTGATGGCTTTGAACTGCTGCGCATGGTGCGCGAGAACCACGATGTACCGGTCATTATGCTGACCGCCAAGAGCGAAGAAGATGATCGCGTGCGTGGTTTGGAGCTGGGCGCGGATGATTATGTCACCAAGCCTTTCAGCCCGCGAGAACTGGTCAGCCGGGTAAAAGCTGTCTTGCGCCGGACGGATACCTCGCGCGGCCAATCCACCGGGGTGATCAAAGTTGATGACCGGCTGAGGATCGATTTCGACCGCCGAGAGGTCTGGGTAAAAGATGAGCTTGTCAAGCTGCGCCCCACGGAATACCGGTTGCTATACCACCTAGTACAAAATGCTGGTTGGGTCATCACCCACGACCAAATCCTGGCCAAAGTGTGGGGGTATGAATACCGCGATGAACCGCATTATGTGCGATTGTATGTCAACTACCTGCGCCAGAAACTGGAAGAAGATCCCTCAAACCCCAAATACATCCTCACAGAGCGAGGTGTTGGCTACCGTTTTGTAGATTACAAGCGATAACCCACTGAAGCAGCCCAATAAGCTGCACATACTCCTGTCGATTTTTTGACATTTTGTTAACGAACCGCTTGCGTTTTTTTAATGCAGGCGGTTTATAGTTTAACTGAAACTTATATAGCTAGATTTAGGAGGCTAATATGTCAAATATCACACGTTGGGAACCCTTCCGGGATATGGTTTCGATGCGGAAGGATATGGATCGGCTGATCGATGAGTTCTTCTCAATGCCCACTACCGCGCAAACAGGTTGGGGATTGCCGATAGTTGACATGTATCAGACCGAAGATGAAATCGTGGTCAAGGCTACTTTGCCCGGCTTAGATCCAAAGGATCTGGATATCCAGATCACTGGTGATGTGCTCACAATCCGTGGGGAAGTCACCCAGGAAGAAACCAAAGAAGGGGCCAAGTACCATATCCGCGAACACCGCTACCAGTCCTTCTCGCGCAGCCTGACACTGCCCTCAAGCGTAATCGCCGATAAGGCCAATGCAGAGATGAAGAACGGTATACTGAGATTAACCATGCCCAAGGCAGAAGAAAGCAAACCCAAGGTAATAAATGTTAAGGCCAGGTAGTCTGTTAGTAGGTAACGGAGAAACCGCAAATTATGCCAGAGTACAGCTTCATATGCCAAAAGTGTGGTGCGCACTTCAATCAACATCTTGCCATCAATGCAGACCGCTCACATCTTGCCTGCCCTAATGGGCATCATAGTGTGCAACGCATTTACACGGCCCCTCAGGTAACATTTAAAGGCAGCGGCTTCTACGTTACGGACAGCAAAAAAGAAAAGAAGAACACATAACAGCACAATGAAACTAAAAGAGGCGAGCAAAATTGCTCGCCTCTTTTCTTTAATTGGTATCCCATCCAATCAGAGCTTGATGCTGCGCGGCGTGCAGTAGCGGTCAAACCAGGCAGTCATCCGTTCGAGGCGGTCGATGCGGTGTTTGGGTTCACCCGAACGGGAGAGCTCATGCCCATCTCTTGGATAGCGTACAAACTCGACTGTGCGGCGCAGTTTCTTTAAGGCCGTAAACAGTTGTTCAGCATCTGAGATGGGCACCCGGAAATCGTTATCCGAATGGATCAGAAGCAGCGGGGTGCGCATCTGACGCACGTATGCGTAAGGAGAATATTTCCACATCTTATCCGGATCATCGAAAGCCATGGTTTCAAACTCGCCCTCAATCAGCCGCGGGACATCAGTGGTGCCGTAGAACGACATCAGCTGGTAAACCCCGCGCTGCGATACTGCGGCTGCAAAACGCTGGTCGTGCCCGATGATCCAGGCGGTCATAAATCCGCCGTAAGAACCACCGGTAACCGCCATGCGTTTCTCATCAATAAACCCTTTGGCTACCACAGCATCCACACCTGAGAGGATATCCTGCATATCGGCCTCACCCCAATTATTATGGATGGCACAGCGGAACGCATCACCATAGCCATCGGAGCCGCGCGGGTTGCAGAAAAAAACCACATAGCCGCGGGCAGCATGCAGCTGCCATTCATGCCACATCGCATGCGCCGCCGGGCTCCACATCACATGCGGCCCGCCATGGATATTCACTGCCAGCGGCCATTGCTGCTTGGCATCAAAATCTGGCGGTCGGACGATCCAGCCCTGTATCTCCATCCCGTCCGGCGCTTGATAGCGAAACTCCTCCGTTTTGGCTATTTTTACGCCATCCAGCCACTCATCATGCAGTTTGGTGACCCGAACCGGATCCCCATCTTTGGGACAGATAAAGAGTTCCGGGGGATGCAGGATGCTGCGGGAGATATAAGCCAGCGAGCCATTCCCATGGACCGAAAACGCCTCGATCAATTCCTGCCCGCCGCAGACCTCAGTAATGGTAGCATCGGCAAGGCTGACATAAAAGACCTTGCTGTAGCCCTGGTCTTCAATCGTACAGTACAACCCCTGGCTGTCTGCGGCCCAATAAAACTGGTATTGGTATTCTTGTGCCCCAACACTTCGGTCCAATTCCAGATTAAGATCCCGCCATCCAGTCCCATTTGTCCTGCAAACCGTCAGCCTGGGGATATGCCCATAACCGGACATATCGAGCATGCTGATGGAAGCGACCCATTGGCCATCGGGGGACGGTTTGGGTGTCATGGCATAATGCCCCGGCCGTTCCATCCGCCGCACAGCACCATCCTTTACCGTGATACGCACGAGATCGTACTCGGCAAACCGATCTTGCGTAGGCCGGCGCGCGGCGGAACTCCACAAGAATTGCCCATTGGCAGACCAGCGCGGCTTGCCGAAATCGATATCCCCATCCGTCAGTCGGCGCGGTGTGGCTTCTTTGGCATCCACCTCCAAAATAAACAGGTGCTGGTAGCGGTCACTGACAAAATCTGTGCCGGCTTTGAAAGGCAAACCGCGATACACACGCGGGTCAACCCGCTCTTTTTCCGCATGCTCTTGTTCCAGCTTCCGCACTCCGCCTTCCAGTTCATCCTTGGGCGCGGGCAGAGGAAATTTTCCGCGTTTTTCCAGACGGCGCTCAGCCGCATTCAGCGCGGAAACAAAAGCGATCTGCTTGCCATCCGGACTCCAGCCAAAACCACTGACCCCATTGGGCATGCTGGTCAGCGCTTGGGCCTCCCCACCATCCAGCCGGATCAGGTAGATTTGAGGCTTGCCGCCGCGGGTCGAAATGAATGCCAGCCGTTCGCCATCCGGGCTGTAGCGGGGATGAAAATCCATTTTCCCGCCGTTGGTAAACTGCCGGGGGCTCTCCCATCCATCCCGCCAGCGCCAGATCGTGCGGGTGTAATCGTTCTTGGCGCGGTCCGTTTTCAACTGGACGTAGGTGACTTCATCCGCCTTTGGATTCCAGCGCGGGTCCTCCAGCACGATGATATGATGCAAATCTTGCGCATTGATCATCCGCTTCGGCTCTTTTGCCATCTGTATTCTCCTCTAACTTTTATTCTGTTTTGTTTTTTTCTTCAGCTCGCAAATGAAGCGCGTAAAGGTAATCCCAGGTATAGATGCCATGGGAATGTCCATCCCCCCACTCCAGGCTGATCGCGTATCCGCCCACCTGGTTAATGCCTCTCAGCTGGGTTGTTTTAGCATCCATCAGCGGGATGATGAACATAGAATCATCCGGTTCAGATTTCATATTTTGGTGCCCGCCGCGGCAAACGGCACAGGGGCAGGAATTGCGCAGCAGGTCAAATGGAAACTCGGATACCATACCGTTGTTCCACTGGATCCGCATCCTCGCTTGCTCCCGGTTGGCTGAGATATCAACCGGTTTTGGTTCGTTTTGTAAACTGCTCAAGGGTAATCCTTTCATGCTCTAGAGAAAGAACAGTCATCATGTTCAAGACATTTGCAGCGGTTCAGCTCAATTCTGCTGGTCACCGACCAGTGAAAGATAGTTCGCGGCAGCCCAACCGCTGCGCTCTTCGTCCAATGTAGTCGCCAGGTACCACCAGGTGATGTCGTTAACCACCTCTGGGCCTCCCCGCACCTCAAAAACCTCTGAATCCAAAGCCACAAAGCGTACGGGGTTGTTCAAGCCAGGCTGCTCGCGGATATTCAGACCCGACCCTTCGGTACCAAAGATCTGAACAGAACTGCCCACCCCGATCATACCAGGCAGAGGAGCTTGCGGCATATTGGAAGTTGACGTTGGCACCCGGGATGGAGTAGCGCTTGGAACATACAGCGTGGAGGTCGGCCCGGCAATTACCGTTAATCCAGCCGTCGGATAGCCTGAAGGTTCTTGTGCTGCAAACAGTCCCATACCACCAAATATCACAGCCACCAGGAGGCAGCCCATACCGATTGCGCTGATCAGTACCGGGAGTGAGAAAAACGCTCGCCAGATTTTCTTCAGTCTGTCCATACCTCAAATTTTACTCCAAAATTACGCCCACATGCAGAAGCAGAAATTTCTTAAGGTTTTTTCTCGCCGGAACGCCTGATACAATACTCCCCCTACCAATTAACCCTCCTTTCCGGTAAAATCAGGGTGATAAGGAACCGATGGAAGAACTCAAACTCCTCAACAACCGCTATAGGCTGAACACCCTGGTTGGCCGCGGGGGAATGGCCATGGTCTTTAATGGTAGAGACCTGATGCTCGAACGAGATGTGGCTATTAAGTTGCTGCGTTCGAAATACGCCAAAGACCCTGCTTTCCGTGAACGCTTCCGCCAGGAGGCCAAAGCCGCCGCCAATCTCAGCCACCCCAATATCGTGACCGTGTACGATTTTGGTTACGATCAGGAGCGCTTGTATATTGTCATGGAATATATCTCAGGCAAAGACCTGAACACCCTCGTACAGGAGCGCGGTCGCCTATCGATTGAGCGGGGATTAGACCTGGGCATCAAAGCTTGTAAAGGAATTGGCTATGCCCACCGGGCTGGGCTGGTGCACTGTGATGTCAAACCCCATAACCTGCTGGTCACACCCGATTGGCAGCTAAAAGTGACCGATTTCGGCATTGCGCGCGCCCTGGCTTCCATCAACCCGGATGAACTCACCGATGTTGTTTGGGGGTCTCCACAGTTCTTCTCGCCCGAGCAAGCCGGTGGGGCAGCCCCTTCACCGGCCTCTGATGTGTATTCCCTGGGTGTGATTCTCTACCTGATTTTCACCGGGCAGCTGCCCTACATTGGCAAAACATCGAACGAATTGGCCCAGATGCACCGTGAAGCGACGCCCATCCCGCCCAAAGAGATCAACCCATTCATTCCAGAAAGCCTTGAACAAGTGATCCTCAAGGTGCTTTCCAAGGAACCGTCTGCGCGCTACCGCACAGCGGACCAGTTGGGGCGGGTGCTCCAGATTGTCCAGCGGGAGTTGGGAGAACCTGCCGAACCTGCTGCTAAACCGCAGCGGTCTGGCACCGCCAGACCCCAGACTGAGCGTGGCCAGGCCAGCCCGTCTCGCTCTGCCAGGCCTGCCGTCCCCAACCAATCCCGACCCACAGGCCGTCAAACCGGTCCACAGAGCACACCCCAGAAGATGCCCTCAGGGCCCTATCGTTCCCATCAACCAACTGCTCCATACACAGCCGCACCGCCAACCGTCATCGACTGGCTGGCTGTACTGCTGGGATTGATCGCGGTTGCCACCTGGGGTGGACTGATCCCCTTCTTTATCTGGGTTTACAACAATATTTTTTAGCGAAAGCATGCGCATGATTCAAAAAAAGGAACTGATCTCAGCCTCAATTCTAAGTGCGGATTTCACCCATCTTGAGCGCGAGATCCGTGCAGTTGAAAAAGCCGGGACAGATTGGATCCATATCGATGTAATGGACGGTCATTTCGTCCCCAACCTCAGCATGGGTCCCTTCATTGTTGAAGCATGTCGCAGGGTGACCGATTTATTCCTGGATGTGCACCTGATGATCGAACAGCCGGAAAGATCCATTCAGGATTATGCCAATGCAGGGGCAAACGGCCTCACCATTCATACAGAAGCCAGCCCAAACCTGCACCGTACCCTCCAGGCGATCAAAGACCTGGGCTGCAGAGCAGGCGTGGCCATTAATCCAGGTACGCCGGCCTCTGCCGTGCAGCCTGTCCTCCCACTGGCCGATCTGGTGCTGGTCATGACGGTCAATCCGGGATACTCTGGGCAAACCTTCCTGGCAGAAACGCTAACCAAGGTTGAGAAAATCCACGCATGGCTGCAGGATGACTCGTTGGCTGCAGATCTTCAGGTGGATGGAGGGGTAAATGCCGGCACCCTTCCCCAGGCCCAAGCTGCTGGTGCAAATGTCTTTGTTGCTGCCAGTGCGATCTTTAAACACCCCGAGGGAATTGCCGCGGGGCTACGGGCTTTAAAAGCACATTTACAATATTAAATCAAAAATCACGGTATTCACCGTGATTCTGATGGGATACGGTTGTAATGGTAATCCAGTTTTTAGGCGGACTTAACCATGGTGCGAATGCAACGGGTGCACATCTTCTTCTGAACCTTGCGGCCGCCCTCATATACTGAGACCTTCTGCAGGTTTGGTTTGAAGGTGCGGTTGGTTGACTTTTTCGACCACGGACGGTTGCGCCCAAAAGTTGTTTTCTTACCACACACGGAACACTGTGCCATAGTTCACTTCCTTTACGAATTATGTATAATTACTTAGTTATCGCAGTATAGCCGAAAAATATTACCACAAGACGTATCTTTTTACAACCCAAGTGGTTATTAAACAAGAGGAAAAAAATGAAAGATGAACTAAATCCATACGGAAGCATCAATGTATCAGCAAAAGCCATTGCTGCCATCGCCTACCAAGCGGCCATAAAGTCCTATGGTGTGGTGGGGCTGGCCTCAAAGAACCTGGTCAATGGACTCACCAATCGAATTGTTAAAGATCCTACGAACGGTATAGAAGTCACCTATGATGAGCATGAGGTGAATATCGATATCTACATTGTTGTGCAGTACGGTACCCGGGTAAAATCGGTTGCCAATAGCGTTGCCAACACCGTCCGGTTCCATGTGGAAAAGTATTTGGGGTTACCGATCCAAGATGTAAACGTACATGTCCAGGGGCTGCGGATCAACGGGGAGTGATTCAAAATCACAAAAGTCTGAACAACCCTATCTTAATCAGACTTTTGGTTTAAAATAGCTTTCGTTCGGCGGCCTGCTCCGATTCCATCAAATGATATGGTGCGCCGAAATATTTATAAGTATTTGGAGAACGAATGACTGATTTACAAAGTAACCCAGCGTTAGACCGGAAGCTGATTTTTCAGCATCATCCCATTGATGGGCAAGCGATCAAAGACCTGACAGCCGCCGGAATGGCTTGGTTGAATACCAACAAACAAACCGTGAATGCGCTGAATGTTTTCCCGGTCCCGGATGGGGATACCGGCACAAACATGATGCTGACCATGCAATCAGCATTTGAAGAGATCGAAAACTCGCCGGAAACCCATGCCGGGAAAATGCTGGCCAGTGTGGCCCAGGGCGCTCTGATGGGAGCGCGCGGCAACTCGGGTGTGATACTCTCACAGATTTGGCGCGGAATCGCCACAGCCATGAAAGACCAGCCGCACCTCTCTGGAGAATACCTGGCCAAGTCTTTCAGCAGCGCCAGAGAAACTGCCTACAAAGGTGTGGTGCGCCCGGTAGAAGGCACCATCCTGACCGTGGTTAAAGATGTCGCCATTGCCACCGATAAAGCCCTTTCCAATTCCAACGACCCAATTGAGATCCTGGAGGTCGCGGTGGCCGCGGCAGCGAAATCGGTAGAACATACTCCGGAACTGCTGCCCGTATTGAAGGAAGCGGGCGTGGTCGATTCAGGCGGCAAAGGCTTCTTCTTCTTGCTCGAAGGCATGCTGCGCTGGATCAATGGAGAAGCATTGGACACTCCAATTGCAGAAGTCAAACCCCTGGACGCTCTGCAGCTCGACAACACCCTGGAAGCAATTGAAGAAGGCCAGGATTACGAAGTGGTTGTGGATTTCCGTCCCACCGGCGCGCTTAATCTGCAAGATTTTTACTCCAGGCTGGAAGAAATGGGGACTTCGATCCAGGTTGGAGAAGGGGAAGGCATGTACCGCATGCATATTCATGTACCCACAGAAAACCGCTACCTTCCCATAGATTTTTGTATGGATATCGGCACGGTGACCAACGTGGCGATCGAGAACCTGCTTGCCCAGATGGCCGATATTGAACAAAAAGCCGCAACCAAACTGGAGCTAACCACTATCCAACCCGGCCAGATCGCCACGGTAGCCGTGGCCCCTGGGCACGGCATCGCCAAAGTTTTCGCCAGCCTCGGCGTGGCTGCCATTATCGAAGGCGGGCAAACCATGAATCCTAGCACCCAGCAGATCATGGCGGCTTTTGAAAACCTGCCCACTAACCATGTCATCATCCTGCCCAACAACAAGAATATCATCCTGGCTGCAGAAGCCGCGGCTGAGCTCACAGTCAAGGATGTTTATGTGGTCAAAAGCCGCACCGTACCTCAAGGCTTGTCTGCCATGATGCGCCTGGCACCTGAAGGAGACCTGCAGCAGGTGGCGCAGGATATGGAAAATGCCCTGGAAGAGGTGCAGACAGCAGAAGTGACCACCGCGACACGAAACGTAGAAATTGATGGCGTTAAAGTAAAAGAAGGTCAGATCATCGGCCTGCAAAACGGAAAGCTGGTCGTTGCCACGCCCTCCCTCGAAGAAACCTGTCTATCCCTCTTGGAAAAATTTGATATGGACAGCTACGAATTAATTACGATCTTCTACGGGAACAATATCAAAAAAGATCAGGTCGACGAGATCGCAGAAAAAATTCAGGAAGCGTATCCCGACCATGAGATTGAGCTTCAGGAAGGTGGCCAACCTCACTACCAGTTCATCATCTCGATTGAATAAGGACCTATGGCCAGTACCTGCATCCTGACAGACAGCACAGCACAATTCCCCATCCCGGCCTTTCCCGGCAGGAACCTGGTGAANNCTGGAAGGCCAGGTCGAAATCGAGGTGATCGACTCACAAACCGTTGCCACCGGATTAGGCTTGGCCGTACAAAGCGCTTCAAAGGCCGCCGAGCAGGGTGAGAGCGTCATAGAGATCAGTGAACGGATCCGCAGCTTGTTGCCGAGGATCTATTCGGTGCTGTGCATCTCCGGGCTCAGTTACCTGCACCGCAGCGGTTACCTGGGGAAAGCCCAGGCAACCATCGGGGAGCACCTCAAAATGCTGCCAATTTACGTACTTGAAGAAGGCGAGCTGATCCCGACCCAAAAAGCGCGCAACTACCGGCATCTGATCGACTTGCTGCAAGAATTCGTCACCGAGTTTGAAATTTTGGATCACATCGGGTTGATCCAGGGTGTGCCTGCCTTTGAAAATGAGACCCGCACACTGCGGGAACGCCTAGCTCCGGATTATGCCGAACTCTCGATCAGTGAACATATCATCAGTCCAGAGCTTTCCCTGATGATTGGTCCCCATAGTTTAGGTATGTTCATCCTGCAAAGCGAGTGAACCGGGTATGAAAATAGGGATTGTCACGGACAGCACCTCCGACATCTCAGATCAGGAAGCCGCGGCCCTAAACATTACGGTCATACCCGCAGTATTGATTATCGATGGGAAAGAATACCTGGACGGTCAAGGACTAAGCCGGGAAGAATATTACGGTCAACTGCCTGCCCTCAACCCGCCCCCCACAACAGCCTCTCCATCCTCCGGAAATTTTTTAGATAGTTATCAAAAATTGTTCGACAACGGCGTCGAACAGATTCTCTCGATCCACGTTTCAGCAAAACTGAGCGGCATTGTGAATGCGGCCCAAATTGCAGCCCAAAAATTTGGCGATCGGGTGCAAGTGATTGACAGCGGGCAGCTCAGCATGGGCCTGGGCTTCCAGGTCCTTGGAGCGGCTCAGTCTGCCATCAGCGGCAGTATCGATCGGGTTCATGAAAGCCTGCACAGCATTCGCCGCCGCCTTCGGGTGATCGCCATGCTGGACACGCTTGAACAGTTGAAACGCAGCGGCCGCGTGAACTGGATGCGCTCCAGCTTGGGCTCGCTCCTGCGCATCAAACTTTTCCTCGAGGTAAAAGAGAGTGAAATCCTCAAGTTGGGCGAAACCAGAACGCGCTCCAAGGGCCTCCAGCGTCTCGAAGAAATGCTTGAATCAAATGCACCCTTTGAGCAGCTGGCGATTGTACATACCAATGCCCAGCAAGAAGCAGCGCAACTGGCAGAGAAATATTCCGCCCTGGTTAGCAACCCGCCCTTGATCCGCAATGTGACCACCGTTATTGGCACCCATGTTGGAGTCAATGCACTCGGTTTCATCTGCATTCGAGCAGAAAACCCCCAACCCTAGAATCTGCTGCCGATCCAGGATGCCCACTCGCTGGCTAGGCTAGTCTGCTGCCTGGGATTCAAGCTTCCCAAGCATAGTTAGGTTATAATTTAAGCAGAATGCCATTTTGATCCAATTGCAATATGGTTTTTGACCCATCTGAGAGCAATACTTGACCTTTCAGCCTCAGAAGAGAACCTTTTATCCACCGGCGGAAAGCCGGTGATCAAACATTTGGAGCAGACCATGCCAGAGATCAACCCATATTTTTCAGACCTTGTCCGCCAAGATCCCCTGACAAATTGTGGCAACCATGTGAGTTTTTTTGATTGGCTGGTAGAGTCAGGCAAACAAGACAAATTCACCCCCTTCACCCTGCTCTCCACCGAAATCCGCGGCCTACGGGCCTTGAACAAAAAATCAGGACGCGAGGCTGGCGATACTGCCTTGCGTTGGGCTGCCAATCTGTTAAATCGACATACCCCTGAACGCAGCTACCGCATGGGAAACGAGTTCATCACAGTTCTCACGGAGGGCAGCCTCCAGTCCCATGCAGGCAAAGCCAAAGAAATTTTCAACGCACTCAACAACCAGGCCGCCATGGTAGGGCTGCAAACCCCGCTGGCGAATGTGGCTGCTATATCTTTCTCGGAAGCGGAACTCTCCACACCGGAAAATATTCTCTCCGCGTATTACGGTGCCCTGTTCTTTCTGAAACAAAAACCAGGGACATTCTTCAAGATTTTTGATGCACGCCAGATGAGTGCGCCCGGCGGATTTGTCTCGTTCGTCGTCGAGCATACCGTTTCGCGCTTCACTTCCATTGGTAGTATGATGGACCAGTCCAACCTGCTGGCTTTCAGCGACCCGATCTCAGAGCTGCCCAATGCCAGAGCTGGACGCCTTGTCCTCGAAGAAACCGTCAAAGCGGCCCAGCAAGAGCGCGCCCATTTCTCGATCCTGATCGTGGACGGGGACACACTCAAAAAATATAACCAATTCAGCTACGCTGGTGGAGATGAAATGATCCATCGCTTGGGCGCTGTGCTGCGCGATGAAATCCGCCCAACCGACTACATCTGCCGCTGGAAAACCGGGGACCAGTTTCTCATCATCCTGCACGGCAGCCTGCCGCAAGCAGCAGCCCAAGCTGGCGAACGAATGCGGGTCGCGGTGGAAAATAAATCAAAAGACTGGATGATCCACTCCACCATTTCTGTAGGGGTGGCAGGATGTCCGCAACACGGCAAGAATGCGGAACGCTTAATCGAAGTTGCAGAATCCGCCCTGAAAAGAGCCAAGGAAATGGGCAAGAACAGGGTGGCGATCTTTTCCTGACCCTGCATCCAACCTGAAGCACAAACCAAGCCGCCAGCCACAAAGCAGGCCATCTGCGCATGCTCCATCCGCAGTCTTGCCAGTACCTGCTGTTGATTTTTTTGAACCACTGTTACAATATACAAACCTATGAAACCATCGATCGAAAAATTACAAAAATTCTTTAGTTTAGAAGCCGACCGCGGCTATGATAACAAAGCTGTGATGGGCGGGCTTGAAAAAATGCTGGATTCCTGGGAAGCAGAAGCCCGTCAGGATGAGTTGCCAGGTGAGTTGATCACGGCTGTCCGGACTCGGCTGAGAGATTACAACCGGCTTAGCCCTGATTCCCGGCGCGATTCACTAAAGGGGTTATGGAATCGTGTGCGGCGCGAAATTGGACGAGATATCACTCCTGAATCCGAAAAAGAACCCTCCGCCAAGCCAGTACCAGCAGCGGATGTTGCGCAAACCAGACCCGCTCAACCGGAAACAGACTCCAAAGCAGACGCCACAGCAAGCACAGATGACTATTACGAAGAGGAAGATGCCCCACCGCCTCCTCCCCCGCCAGCACCAAAGCCAAAACCCGAATCCCGGCCAAAACCAGACGGCCCTCCCGCCGCGCTGGAAGCATCGGTCACCGTTTTGGATGGGGTAGGCCCCAAAAATGCAGACAAGCTCAACCGCCTCGGCATTACATCCCTGGGCAGCATGCTGTATCACTTCCCGCGCCGCTACGACGATTA
>DNGN01000030.1 GCA_003486225.1 Chloroflexota bacterium | reverse complement strand
TTCACCCCTGGCGTGATCACCGGCAAGCCGCTTGGTGGCGGCGGTTCCTTGGGCCGCACAGAAGCTACTGGCTTCGGCGTTGTATATACCATCCGCGAAGCCATGAAACACCTCAAGCTGGATTCAACCAAAATGACTGCCGCCTTCCAGGGATTTGGCAACGTATCACAATATGCGGCCATTGGCTTTTCCCAACTACTCGGCGGAAAGGTGCTTTGCGTTTCCTATTGGGACAGGGAAGACCGGACATCATACACGGTCACGAAGCAAGACGGAATTGATCCGATTTTCTTGCAGTCGATCACCGATCAGTATGGGGCTATTGATAAAGCCAAAGCCATCCAGGCGGGCTATATTATTGAAGCCGGCGATGCCTGGATCGAAAAGGATGTCGATGTTTTGGTCCCTGCAGCCCTGGAAGGGCAGATCAATGCCGAAACGGTCAAAAAAGTCAGCGACCGGGTCAAGATTGTTGCCGAGGGAGCTAATGGTCCGACCACCCCGGATGCAGATGCCGTTTTTGAGAAGAGAGGCGTGTTTGTCATCCCCGATTTCCTCTGCAACGCCGGAGGGGTAACAGTCTCCTACTTTGAAAGTGTTCAGAATGACATGAATTACTATTGGTCGAAGCAAGAGGTGCTGGACAAACTGGATTTCAAGATGACCAATGCCTTCGAGAGTGTCTTAGCGCTTTCAGTGAGCGAGAAGGTTTACATGCGCGATGCCGCTTATATGGTGTCCATCGGGCGAGTAGTCGAAGCCATGCAGTTGCGCGGTTGGATCTAAGTTCACCCGGAATACAAATAAAGACCTTGCCAATTGCAAGGTCTTTTTTGTTTGTATCAAATCCTTAAATAGTGGACAAAAATAGTGATATTATGGTTTACTATAATTACCCTCATTGTCCTTATAAGCGTGTAAAGGAATTTTTTAGATGGAGATAAAAAAGGAAAAAAAAGCACAGGTGCCTTTTAGGGAACTGGTCCGCAATTTCGTGATTGAGCTGGTTGTGTATGGCATCTTGCTGGCCATTTATTTCTTTGTTGCTTTACGTTATCTCGCAGAACCTCTGAGCAATCTTTTCGACAATAATTTGATCGTGTATGCCTTTATCGGGTTAGGGCTGATCGTGGTTCAGGCAGTATTTTTAGAATTTATCACTTCTTTGTTATTTGATTTCCTTGGTCTTCACAGGCTTACCTCGAAGTCCGACAACCATCACTAGGAGACGGATTTGGAATTCCCAATTGCAGGCGTTACGATAGATCCGATTGCCCTGGTAGTGATAGGTTTCTTAGTGGGTGTGTTGGGTGGCTTTTTTGGGGTGGGCGGCGGATTTTTAGCGGCCCCCTTCATGTTCTGGATTGGAGTCCCGATGAACTTTGTGGTCGGGACAGACCTGGCGCATATGACGGGTAAGTCGATTGTCGCCTTCAAGCGGCACCGCGCCCTGGGCCATGTAGATGTGAAACTGGGGGCTGTGATGATTGTCGGCACGATGATCGGGGTGGAGATTGGCGCGCAGATTATCGAAGCCCTGGAATCGCGCGGGACTGTTGATCGTGTGATAGGGCTGTTATATATTTTTATCTTGTTGCTGGTCACGGTTTTCACGGCATTTGAGGCGGTGCGTTCGCTGCGTATGCTGCAGTCCGAAAAAATGGATGTCAAAGATGTGGTTGGTTTCCAGGGCATTGCACGCCGAGTGTATAACATCCGTATCCCCCCAATGGTCTCTTTCCCAGCCTCGGGCATTGAATCGATTTCTTTGTGGAGTGTTGTGGCGGTTGGCTTGCTGACCGGCTTATTGGCTGGGATGCTGGGCGTGGGCGGAGGCTTCATCCGGATGCCGATGCTGGTTTATTTTCTGGGAGTCCCCACACATGTCGCTGTGGGCACAGATCTCTTTGAAATTATTTTCTCGGCAGGGTATGGCACTCTGACCCATGCTTTGAAAGGAAACGTGGATATCATCATGGCACTCGTCATGCAAACGGGGGCGGCGATTGGTGCTCAAATTGGGGCAGTCTCTACCCAATATTTCACCGGCCCGCGCATTCGCCTGTTTTTCTCCTTCTTGCCGCTCGTTGGCGCCCTGATGGTTATCTTGCGTTTGTTAGGCGTTGTTGCAGTCTAAAAAATAAAGAAATGGATGCGTTATGAAGTTACTGTATATTGTTGCAGACCAAAGTGTTGTCCCATCCGTAGCTGATTTTGTCTCACAGGTAGCCCGCAAAATGGAAGCCTCTTTACTTGTGCTGGTTGCTGCAGAAAAAGAACAGACGCTGGCAGAAGCTGAGGCTAGTTTTGCCAATGTTTGCCAAACATTTGACGGGCTCCCCTACACCGCAAAATTTGTTCTGGGTGATCCGGTATCGAGCATGAATGCCGAACTGGAAAAAGAATCCTACCAGATGATCTTGATGGGAGTCCGGCGGCGCCAGCGATTGATCCCGTCGCATTTCCGCCTGGTCTCTCAGCGCATTATCAAGCATTCCCCGATCCCCATTATGCTGGTGAGGGACATCCGGGGAAAATTGGAACGCATGCTGGTGTGCACCGGTGGTCTCGATATTTCTGAGCCTGTGGTGGATCTGAGCGCCAAGCTGGCCACCAAGACTGGCATGGAGGCCACCTTGCTGACCGTTTCCGCCGCCGTACCCAGTATGTACACCGGTATGATGGAAATGGAAGAAACCCTGGAAGAACTGCTGGAAACCGAAACACCCCTGGCCCAACATTTGCGGCATAGTGCCGAAATCCTGGCTAAGAGCGGCATCCCAGCTCAGATCAAGGTGCGGCATGGAGATGTGGTTGAAGCAATCCTGGCTGAAACTGCAGAGGGTCAGTACGATGTCCTGGTTTTGGGCGAAACACAGAGCCAGACCTTGCGCGGCCTGCTTTTGGGAAGTGTCACCCAGCAGATCATTAACCGGGCACCATCCGCAGTTTTAATCTCGAAATCAACTTTTGATTAAACTTGAAAACGGTGCGCGGGAGCGATACGCTCCCACTGCCTTGGTTTAACCAGGCTGGGGCTGGCGCGTAAAGCCCCCGGCACCATACCCGACCACGCGGGCATAATCTCCGCTGGTGGCTCCCGAGGTGGCATAATGGAAAACGTGTGCCTGGTTGGCGCCTAACGCTTGCGCGGCAGACATCACGGCCAGCACCGGCAGCACGCCGCAAGCCTGTCCTTTTCCGCTGCGCTGGACTGCGATCACCTGCTTGGGATCGAAAGAAGCGATAGCCTCCAGCATGGCCTGGTCTAATCGGTTGGCTACCGGTTCTGGATAGAAATGAGATAGGTCGGTGCTTGCCACCAGAAGCGCCTGCTTGTTTTGGAGTACCGCAGCCAGTGCCTGCCCGAGGTCTTTTGCTGTTTCCGGCCGGGTATCGGAGATCATCACCGGCAGCAGTTCGAAAGGACCTGAAACGGCAATTTGCAGGAAGGGTAGTTCAATCTCTATGGCGTGCTCCTGGTCTTGCCTGATTGCGATCAGGTTTTCCTCCGAATGTTTTTGCAACCAATCGCTCAACCTGGCCTGGCTGCCGGTATCCACCGGGACATCCCCCAAAGGGGTGCTGTAGCTGTCATGTGAGCTGGTAAGCAGGGGGTGGAAATATCCCCTGTGGAAAGGGGACACAACGGCAATGGTTTCGTAGCTGTTGCCCTGGATGGCGCGGAATGCATGTCCGGCCACTGGGCCGGAATAATGATGGCCTGCATGGGGCGCAAAAAGCCCAACGATCTCGTCAGTAAATACCGGCGGCGGCGCATCCTGTAAGAAATACTCCACTTCTCTGCGCAGTTGTTCGGGCTCGGCACTGTACCACATCCCGGCCAAGGCTGCTGGACGAGGATCTGTTTGCTTCATTCTTTCCATCCGTGCCAGGGAGGTGTGCCACGCGCCCGGACGAATTCCAGGCTTCCTAACAGCACCCTGGCGGTCTGATTTTATTGTACACGATCTTTTGGGGGGCTGGAGCTTGGATCAGCCAAATCTCTGCTGTAGCTCCTGGTAGGAGGCCTGCATCCAGGGGTGGATGATCTTGATTTTCCCGGAGTGCCAGAGGTAGTCTTGGTATACCCAGGCCGCCTCTTCCAATGAGTGGGTTAAGGCCGTCTTCAATCGCGCGGCATACGGCGGGGTTCCTTTCTGGTCCCAGGCAAGTTTGTCGGCGACGAATAAAACCAGATCCATTGTGGCCGGCTGGGGGTGCAGGGTGGTGTGGCAGCCAATGGCGTGCAGTACCTGCTCATCCTCAACCCCGAACAGCTGCCTGGCCATCACAGCTGAAATTTTCTGATGCAAAAGCAGCGGGACGGTTTCCTCTTCTGGCAAAATCTCAAGGCCAAGCTGCTGGGCTGCCTGCAGACGCTGCGCATTTGGAACAACGGCGCTGATGTCGTGCAGCCACCCGGCCAGGAATGCGCCATCCGGGTCGGCATCAAATTGGCGTGCCACCTGTGCTGCGGTCTGCGCCACCTGGCTGCTGTGGTCTGCGGTATGCGGGTAGCTGTGGTGGATGAGGAAAGCGGCAGCATCTTCAGGAGTGCTGCCGCTAAATGTAAACTCTAGGACCAGGGAGGAAAGCAGGGCGTGCAAAGGCGCTCACCCGGCTGGGCTGGGAACAGAAATTTCAGTGATGTCGATGCCCAAGACAGTGAGATGTTCCTCCAGGTCAGCGATCTGTTCTTTGAATTTGTTTTCCAGCTCGGTCAGTAAATCGCTGCCGGAGCGGCGTTTGAGGCGTGCTTCCATCTTAAGCTGCCAGGCCGGGGATTCTTCTAGGTGGTTGATGCGCGCTTTCAGGTCTGCAATCACCCCATCTAATCGCTTCAATTCGATCTTCAGACCTGCGATTTCTTGCTCCTTGGTCTGGTTGGGAGAATCAATTGGGCGGTCTGGTTGCTCTGCCAGCGACCGCAGGGCTTTGAGATCGCGGTTGGCATAGGCCTGGTTGACGCGGGTCATGACCTCTTCTCGCCATTTCTTTTCTACGGGATCTGAGGTCAGGTCTGGGTGGAATCTGCGCGCCAATTCGCGGAAAAGGTTCTTGATCTGTTCTTCCATTTTGGGGCTGTACTTGGATTTCTTTTGCTCGCCAATCTTGCGCCATCCGTTATTCTCATCCCGGTCTTTGTAGGTGAACTCCTCCTCTTCGGAGGAATTGAAGTCGTCAGCCTGTTCGTCGGGCTCTGAGTTTTTGGATTCGAGGGTTTCGTATAGTTTTCGCCGTAAGGTCCGCAAATAATCTTCAAGATGCCCGACCCGTTCGTTGTAGATCACCATGAATTCATGGATGGTCACGCGCGTGTTAAATAATTCCAATTCGAGAATTGCTATGTATTCACGCTTTTTATTGAGGCGCAGCCTGAGCATGGTCAGTTCGGCATCTGCCGTGGATTGCAGGCTTTTATGATTTTTTGAATTTAAACGTTTTTTCTTTGCAGTCATAATTTATGTTCTAAAAATTCCAAATAGTCATTATATCGTAAAAATCTGTTTTGGTGGAAAATCAGGCTGAAATTGTCCAAATTCACCCCGCTCTGGTTTACTTTGCAGTAAAATAAAATAGTGGTAAAAAGCAGCTGGATATCCCACAATATCCCACATTTATCCCACATGTAGGCTGCACTTTTCCCACATCTTTCCACAGAAAAATGGAGGTTATCCACAAATTTGGTTGCGTTATCCACATTTTTGCATCAGATACCCACCATTTTGCCAGGTTTATCCATAGGATATTCA
Organism: Chloroflexota bacterium; assembly: GCA_003486225.1. The sequence continues at coordinate 9,569 of DNGN01000030.1, read as the reverse complement.
CAGGGCCGACCGACAGGAAGGGAAAATGAGTAAGAAAATCGAAATATTGGTGACATTGCCGATACCAGAAGCACTGATTGATGAAATTACACAAATATCCGGCAATCTCTCGGTAACCGTTCTGCCTGCCAAAGAGAGCAAAGATATCCCCCCCGAGCGTTGGCAGGATGTTGAAGTGGCCTATACTATGCATGCTTTGCCTGCCCTTGAACAAGCGCCAAAATTGCGCTGGGTGCAATCTTATCTGTCAGGGATAGAAAAAATCCGCGACAACCCGCTCTTTGATAAGCCGGATCTGGTGCTGACCACCCTGAGCGGTGCGAATTCTTCTCAGGTGGCCGAGCATGTGCTGACAATGCTGCTGGCGCTCGGGCACCAGCTGCCGCATTTTCTGGGTTTGCAAAACAGCAAGACCTGGATGGAAGAAAAAGGGCGCAAATACATCCCCGCAGAGCTTCGAGGCAGTACGGTCGGGATTGTTGGTTATGGCAGCATCGGACGGCAGGTTGCCCGTTTGGTCTCTGATTTTGGTGCCACGGTTTTAGGCACCAAACGAGATCTGATGCATCCTGAGGATGGCGAATATTCGGCAGAGGACATGGGTGATCCCAAAGGCACCCTGTTTGCCAGGTTGTATCCGCCGCAGGCTTTGCGGTCCATGCTCACAATATGCGATTTTGTGGTTGTCTGTGTTCCGCTGACCAGCGAGACGCGCGGTATGCTGGCCAAAGAACATCTGGCAGCCATGAAACCCACTGCGTTTCTGGTGGATGTCTCGCGCGGCGGAGTGGTGGATCATGCGGCATTAATCGACGCCCTCTCCGAAGGACAGCTGGCAGGCGCGGCGCTGGATGTCTTTTCGGAAGAACCACTGCCCCAAGAGAGCCCGCTGTGGCAGATGCCCAACGTCATCCTTACCCCGCACGTAGCTGGATTTAGCCGTCACTATAACCAGCGTGCCAACCAAATGTTTATTGAAAATCTAAAACGCTACCTTGCCGGTGAAGAGTTGTTGAACAGGGTGGATTTTGAACGGGGGTATTAACGAATGACCCTGAAAGGTTTAATCTTTGACCTGGGGAACACCTTGCTGTATTTTGCCGGGGAATGGCCGGATGTATTTATGCAGGCCGATATAGCTATGACCAACAGCCTTGTTCAGATGGGCTACCAGCTGGACCAAGACCGTTTCGCAGAAGATTTTCGCGACCAGCTTAATGCATATTACGTGGCGCGCAACCAGCAGTATGTTGAACTCACCACTGCTTACATACTTAAAAATTTGATGGCGGCGTATGGCTATCCGGATGTTTCGGACCAGGTGATCGAGCGCGCCCTGGAAAAACTTTATCAGGTATCTCAGGCGTATTGGCTTCCAGAACAGGACGCCTTTTCCACCCTGGCTGAGCTGAAAGAAAAGGGTTATCGGCTTGGCATAATTTCGAATGCAAGCGATGATGCCGATGTGCAGAATTTGATCGACAAAGCTGATCTACGCCCATTGCTTGATTTTGTGCTCAGTTCGGCGGCCTGTGGCATCCGCAAGCCCGCCCCGGAAATATTTCATTTTGCCCTTGAGCAGTGGGGGTTTTCCCCAGCAGAGGTTGCCATGGTGGGAGACACACTGGATGCGGATATCCTTGGCGGGAACAAAGCCGGTTTATTTACCATCTGGATCACCCGGCGTGCCGATACGCCCGACAACCAGGCCAATCAGGAGGCGATTCGGCCGGATGCCACCATCCATTCTTTGGCAGAACTGCCTGGCTTACTGGCAGGTTTGCCCAGGCAGTGATTTAATCCCGGCGCTTCAGCTGCACCTTAACGGGTGCCCGCAAAAAAAAGAGCCCTGGTTTTCCAGCGGCTCTTTGGTTTCAGGTGTTTGGGCTAAAACAGGATCGAAGAGAATTCTTTGCGGTATTCGCGGGTTTGAGGGTCGTTTTCGTCCATCAGGATCAACAGGCCGACCATTGCCTGCCGCGCTGCGCCCCGCAGGAATTTTTTATCCTGCCGCAGTAACTCCAATAAGCCGTCTGCTGCGGCCGGGAAATTGCCCAGGGTGATCAGTTTTAGCGCATGCTGGAAGGCAATCCCCAACGTGTTTTGCGGAAAATCGCCCGGGCTCGCCTGAAGGTTACTGATCGATCTGGCCAGAGGGATTAACTGCTGGGCATCTGAAAATTGTTTGCCGGCAGGGAAATCCATCAGGACTGCCAGGGCGTCGCTGCAGTCCCCCTTTGCTATCAGTGATTTTGCCAGCCCCAGGAGGGCTGCGCTGTTATCCGGATCCGTTTTCAGGCTTTTGCGGAAGGAGGTAGCTGCTTTTTCAAACTGCTTCATTTCGAGCAGNNCGGATGCCCATCTGAATGCTCAGGTTGGGGTTCTCGTCCGCATTAACTTTTGCTAACCGAAAAGCCCCATTGGCTTGCATAACCAATTTTTCCAGGATGGGTGTGAGCATATGGCAGGGCTGGCACCACTCCGCCCAAAAATCGACGATAACCGGGATCGTATTCGAATAAACGACCACCTCATTCTGGAAGCTGTTCTCATCAACTTCAATGATATGTTCAGATGACATCATGGGCGTCGCTCCGCAACAGGAACATAGTTTTTCATAATTATATCCTACCAAAGGTTTGTTAAAATTGTGTAGATTTTTTACTCACAAACATCAAAAATCATGGTTTGTATGGCATCTCATCAGGGTTTCATGGAACATATGGGTCGCGGGAAACGTTTAAACAACCAGGCCTAAATCATTGCGGCAGGCATAACTTGCTTTCTCAGCGTATAATTAAGAAGATCACGCGCAAAATTCGAGCGCACTATTAGAAAAATAATAAGGTGAAATCTTATGTATGGTATCTTGAGAGTTTTGTTCCGTTTGGGTATTGTATTGACCTTAGCTATAATGCTCTCCAGCTGCAACCTGCAAAAACCTGAAACCATCGCTAGCCCTTCTTCTCCCGATGTGCTGCCAGCTGTCTCGGTTGGCCCGCTGCCGCCGGCTCTGGTGGAGACATCCCCGCTGCAGGGCAGCAAGATCCCGGTTGCCGGAGAGATCACCTTCTATTTTAACCAGCCAATGGACCGCGCTTCTGTCGAGGCGGCTATTCAGGCTGCTCCCGCACTCAATGGCAGCTTTGCCTGGCAAGACGATTCTTCCCTGACTTTTACCCCTGCCCAGCCGTGGCCAGCCAATACAACCTTAACTGTGACCATCGCGGCTTCAGCTGCTTCAAGCGAGGGATTGACCTTTGAGCAGCCGGTGAGTTTAAGTTTTCAGACCGCGGATTATTTGCGGCTGGTGCAGGCCTTGCCGGAGCAGCAAGCCATGGAAACCAACCCCCAGGCGGCGATTGTGGCTGCCTTCAACCAGCCGGTCGTGCCTTTGGGCGCTGATTCAGCCGAAGTTCCGGCGGCTTTTACCCTGGAACCGACTGCCAGCGGACGGGGGGAGTGGCTAAACACCAGCACCTACATCTTCTACCCGCAGCCTGCCCTGACAGGCGGACAGCAGTATGCTGTGCGGTTGAATCCCGGCCTTACCAGCACAGATGGTACTCCGCTGCAAACCGCTGGGGATTGGAATTTTGTCACCCTGCCTCCTGGCTATGAATCCTATTCACCACAAAAAGATGCCCTGCACGTTTTTCTGGATTCTCCTGTCGTGGTAAAGTTCAACCAGGCCATGGACAAAGACAGCGTGGAGCAGGTTTTCAGGTTGGTCAGTGAACAGCAGCAACCCGTCACGGGGAAATTTTCCTGGTCTGATGACCTGACGGAAATGACCTTCACCCCCAGCCAGTTGTACCAGCGCGGGTTGCTGTATACCTTTTCCATTCCTTCAGGCGTACGCTCACTCGGCGGTACGCCAATCACCGAAACATTCGAGCGCAGTTTCCGCGCCACCATGGAACTGTTCGTGCTCAGCACCAACCCCATGAGTGGTGGGCTGAAAGATTACTATGCCCCTCTGGAGATCAAGTTCAATGCGCCTATCGCATCCGAAGACCCGCTGGAATTTATCAGTGTAAACCCCGATGTGGGCCTGCGCATGGCGGATTTAGGACCAGATGATCTTAAGGACAGGTTGGTTCTGTATGGAAATTTCCAGGCCGAAGAAACCTATACTGTTACCGTTGACGGTGGGCTGACCGACATTTGGGGCGACGATCTGGAATTTGATTACACATTTACNNTATTATGAAGATGCGATCAATTTCAGGCCGGAAAACAGCTTCGAAGCAAATGAGCGGCTAACCATCTCCCGCAACCGCAACCAGGTGGTCGATATTCCTCTCAACCAGGACAGGCCCTTACAGCCCGGGCTGTATTGGGTTTCACTGTATCCCGAACCATTACCCGAATATTGGCAAAACGAGATCGGCTATGCTGTCGTCAGTTACGTGGAGATGATTTTCAAAGTCAGTGCTTCCGATGCCCTGGTGTGGGCTATCGATACACGTACCAATTCCCCGGTGGCAGATGCACCGGTTCGGATTGTGGACGCTGGCGGCGCGATTTTGGCACAAGGCAGCACAAACAGCAGCGGTTTGTTCAGCTCACAGCTTGAACCCCGTAAAGACCTGTACGAACCGGTATATGCAGTCCTCCATGAGCCTGGCAATCAGTTTTTCTCCTTGGCGAAAAGTGACTGGGATCAGGGAATTTCTGCCTGGGATTTTGGCTACAACAGCCAATTAAGCTCGTCTGATATCAAGACCTATCTCTATACCGACCGGCCTATCTACCGGCCGGGACAGACAGTCAACTTCCGGCTGGTTGCCCGAGAAGCCCTCAATGGCCGCTACAAAGTTCCCGCCTCCCAACAAATTGAGGTCATCCTGCGAGATAATCTGGGTGAAGAACTGCAAAGCATGATTTTGCCCCTCAACGAATTTGGGACGGCCTACGCCAGCTATACCTTAGCTGAGGAAGCCCAGCCTGGCTATTATGAAATCTCCGTAAGCAGCACCATGTATTCTGGATGGATTACTTTCCAGGTGGCTGAATACCGCAAACCGGAAGTTGATCTTTCGGCCGCTTTCCAGGACCGTGAGTATCTGGCAGGTGAGCAGCTCGGTGCAGAAGTTTCTGCCCGTTACTTTTTCGATGCCCCGGTTGCCGGGACCGAAACCAACTGGGCGGTCTATGCATCCGACAGTTATTTCTCGCTGCCGGGCTATCAGGTCGGGCCGCTCGATTCCTTCTCTAGCAGCCGCTTTTACGGCGGACAGGGATTTTTGGGCGGTATCCTTTCAAACGGGTTGCAAACCACAGGTGAGGATGGACGTTTCTCTGTCACCTTTTTATCGGAATCAGGCGATCGCACTCGAACCTACACCCTTGAGGCTACTGTGCAGGATGAGAGCGGATTCCCGGTTTCCAGCCGGGCAACCACCACCGTTCATCCAGCCCCGATCTATTTGGGAGTAAAAACTGATTCCTGGCTGGCCCAAGCCAATTCTCAGATTGGCTTCGATATCCTGGCTGTGGACTGGGCAAAACAACCAGCGGGTGTGCAGAATGTTTCCGCAAGCTTCGGGGAAGTTTCCTGGAAGCGTGGTGCCGTCGACATGTACGGGTTTACAGCCTACGAAAAGCAGGTCAACGTGCTTTCCGAGGGCAATTTCCAGACCAATACCGACGGCAAAGCCCGCCTGGCTTTTACGCCAGCCAATCCTGGGGTCTATCAGTTAGAAGTGCGCAGCGGTAAGGCGGTTACACAAATCACCATCTGGGTGGCGGGTCCGGGAAGAGCCCTCTGGCCAGACTTCGACAATCATCAGATTGATCTGATCGCGGATAAGGAAAGCTTTCAGCCAGGGGAAGTGGCAGCGGTGTTTATCCCCAATCCGTTCAACCAGCCGGCAATTGCCCTGGTCACCTACGAACGCGGGATCATCATGCAATCCCAGATTGTACAGGTTGCAGGCTCAGGGATGTCCTTCCCGGTCCAGCTGACGGAAGACTCCGCCCCCAACCTTTATGTCACAGCCACTCTGTTGGGCAGAGAAAGTGATGGCCGGGCTGGTTTCCGCTACGGGATCTTGAACTTGCCGGTTGACCCCAAAGCGCAGTTGCTGAATGTGGAAGTCCTTGGCCAGCCGCAAAAAACCTCCCCGGGAGAGCCTGTCCAGCTTAGCATCCGCGTCACAAACCAATCAGGTGCCCCTGTTCAGGGAGAGTTTTCCCTTTCGCTGGTTGATCAGGCCGTGTTGGCGTTGGCCGATCCTTTCGAAGAAAGCATTGTTGATGCATTTTACAGCCAGCAGAGTCTGAGCGTTCGCACTGGCATCTCGCTGGTTGCGGATGCAGAATTATTCTTCGAAGTACCTGGTGGGCTGGGGGGCGGTGGTGGTGGAGATCTTGCCATGGCCCAGGTGCGCTCTGAATTTGCAGATACTGCTTACTGGAACGCAACCGTCGTTACCGGTCCGGATGGGATTGCTGAAATTCAGGCGCGCTTGCCCGATAACCTGACCACCTGGCGCTTGCTGGCACGCGGCCTGACCATTGATACCAAAGTCGGTGAAGCGGTTTCAGAAATTATCACAACCAAGCCGCTGCTGGTACGCCCCGTAACGCCGCGTTTTGCGGTGGTGGGCGATCACCTTGAACTGGCTGTGGTGGTNNCGCATTCCGATAGTGGCTTTCTCTGCGCCTCAGGCATTTGCCACGGCCGGTGTCCTTGATGAAGGCGGGGAGCGCTTGGAATTGGTCAGCCTGCCGCGCAGTTTTGAACCCTTGGGTGGACATTTGCGCCTGGAAATGGCTTCCTCGCTTGCCGGTGTGGCGTTCGAAGGCCTTGAAGTCCTGGAAGGATACGAGCATGAATCCATTGAGTATACTGTCTCACATTTCCTGCCAAACCTTGAAATTCTGCGCGTCATCCAGGAATTTGGCCTGGACGAGCCGGAACTGCGAGATCGCTTAGACGCCAGGGTGCGGGCCAGCATGGAACGTTTGGGGCAGGGACAAAACTACGATGGCGGTTGGGGCTGGTATACCGGTGTCAACTCCGAGAGCAACCCGGTCATCAGCGCGTATGTGCTGATGGGTTTGGTGCATGCTGAGCAGGCCGGTTACCAGGTAAATGATTATATCTTTGAGAATGCCGTCCAGTATCTGTTGAATTATCTGGTGAACAACCTCCCGGATGCCGAGCACCCCTGGCTGTACGACCAGGCCGCGCTGATCCATTTTGTCCTGTCTCAGGCAGATTTCCCAGTCCTGGACCTGGCCTCCGATTTGCTGGATCAGAGAGACCAGCTCAGCCCGTGGGGACAAGCCCTGATCGGCCTGGTCATGGCCCAGAATGCACCAGACGCCAGGGCGGATGCACTTTTCTCCAATTTGCAGACCAGTGCTGTCCGCTCTGCCACCGGTGCTCGTTGGGAGCTTGACCAAGCCGGAACCTGGCAAACCCTCTCGTCTGAGGTGTTCAACCAGGCCGTTGTAGTGTATGCCCTGGCGCAAAGAGACCCGGCATCACCGTTGGTGACTGACGGGATGCGCTATTTGATGGCTTATCGAGATGCAAGCGGTGGATGGCAGTCTTCGTATGCTACTTCTTGGGCGCTGCTGGCGATTGCAGAAGTGATGCGCGGTACAGCAGAACTGGGAGGCGAGTTCGCTTTCTCTGCCAGCCTGAACGAAAACCCCTTTGCCACAGGACAAGCCGGTGGGGCAGAGCAGTTTACTGAGGTAGTGGCAGAAACCTCACTGGAAAGCTTGCTGCCAGATTTGCCGAATGCCCTCACTATTCAGCGCGAAGCAGGAACCGGCCGGTTGTACTACCGTGCCATCCTTGATGTTGTCCAACCGGTAGAGAGTGTAGAGGCTCTGAACCGTGGCTTAGGGATCACACGCGCCTATTACCCGGCTGGTTTGGATTGTGCTTCCCAGGATTGCAGAGCGGTGGATTCTGCCAAGGTGGGAGACCTGGTCACCGTCCGGCTCACGTTAAATATCCCGAACGCCGTCCATTATCTCAGGCTGGAAGATTATATCCCTGCTGGTACCGAGGTGCTCGATCTGAGCCTGAAAACCAGCCAGATCGGCGAGGCGCAGCAAGAAGTCTCCTACGACCCGCTTGATCCGCTGGCCAGAGGTTGGGGCTGGTGGTATTTCGGCACCAACCAGGTGTATGACGACCATATCGCTTGGCTGGCGGAGTATCTGCCTGCTGGTACGTATGAATTGACCTATACCCTGGTCGTGCTCCAGCCGGGCACCTATCAAGTGATCCCAGCGCAGGCGCGGCAAATGTATTTCCCCGAAGTTCAGGGTATTAGCCAGGGCAGCCTGTTTGAGGTTGTGCCGTAAGCACAACACCTAAGCTAGAAGAACCCACGCCGGTTTGTGAGTGGCAAGGGCATGCTGCTAAATACAATTGGGTTGGTCTTCCTCCCATGAGGAGGACCAGTCTGTATCCCTTTGATCGCCATTATCAAGGGTTTCATTAACCAATACCGTTGACTTGATTAGGCTGGCATGCTATCATCAATTCAGAATTTATTTTATTTTTATTTGAATTTATAACCCTGCGCCAGAGGCACCACTAAGGCATAGTTGCAATTATTCGCCTTTATTGTTGATCATAACATTCCCATTCGTTTTATTGGGCTTCGGCGGGCACACAGTGTGCGCGTTTTTGCTTTTTGCTCCGAGAGTGTCAGGCGTGGGGTTGAAGGAGTAAAAACATGAGTGTTGAATTTATCTTCCGTATTATCGGCATGATTTTATTAGGAGTTGGGGGAGTCTGGTTTGGTATTTCATTCAGCGCCATGGCTGGTGAGCCTGCACTGCCGCGCTCGGTGGCCTTCGGCATGGTGGGAATGATTGCCGGTCTTGTCCTGACCCCCTACTTCACCACCCGCCCGGTGCGGGCAATTCGCAAAACCCTCACCCAAATTTCTGCCCGTTCCCTGTTTGCCGGGCTTGCTGGCCTGGTAATCAGCCTGGTGGTTTCTGCATTGCTTGCATTTCCGCTCTCGCTGCTGCCCCCGCCTTTTGGCCAGGTGCTGCCGGTTATCCTGGCACTTGCAATGTGCTATCTGGGTGTTTCGATTTTCTCTTCCCGCCAGAATGATATTTTCCAGGTTTGGTCCAGCCTTTCCAGTCGCGGCACAGACACACCTGTTGCGGATGGGAAATCTTCTCGCGTTGTGCTGATGGACACCAGCGTGATTATTGACGGACGGGTAACAGATATTGCCAGAACGGGCTTCCTCTCAGGTGAACTGCTCATCCCGCGCTTTGTGCTGAANNCTGGCGCGGCAGATGCGCGCTCCGGTGCTCACCAATGACTACAATCTCAACCGGGTGGCGGAGATCCAGGGCGTCACCATTCTAAACATTAATGAACTGGCGAATGCTGTCAAAGCCGTCTACCTGCCCGGCGAAACCCTGAATGTGCGCGTCATCCAGGAAGGGCGGGAGCATGGACAGGGCATTGGATATCTGGATGACGGCACGATGGTTGTCGTTCAGGATGGCAATGAATTTATCGGTGAAGAGGTTCAGACAGTCGTGACCAAAGTGCTGCAAACGGCTGCCGG
>DNGN01000344.1 GCA_003486225.1 Chloroflexota bacterium | reverse complement strand
GCCTGCTCAAGCCGAAGCGCGGTGAAATCCTTTTTGACAACCAACCGCTATCAGCAGAATCGGATACGGCCTACCGCCGGCGCATCGCGCTGGTCATGCAGGATCCCCTGCTGTTTGACACCACTGTGTTTGAGAATGTCGCCTCCGGGCTGAAATTCCGGGGGCTGCCCCGGAACGAGGTCCAGCAAAAGGTTCCCCTCTGGTTGGAACGCCTGGGCGTAGCACACCTCTCCAGGCGGCGCGCCAGCCAGTTATCTGGCGGCGAAGCCCAACGCGTCAGCCTGGCGCGGGCNNCCCGCATCCTGGATGACCTGAAAAACCTGCTGGCCGATGTCCAGACCACAACGGTATTCGTTACGCATGATCTGCCTGAAGCCAAACATTTGGCCGGGCGCATGGCAGTGATTATCGGAAACCGTTTACGGCAAGCCGGAAGATCAGAAAGCGTGTTTGCTCACCCAGCAGATAATGAAGTAGCCCAATTCCTGAACCACAGGAACGGGATTTAATCACAAGTCCCGCGAAAACTCGCGGGACAGCCAATACCAGATTAAAACTTATTGGATCAGAAAGGAGGCGGCGCTTCGGCCTGTTGTATCCTTTTACTCGGGTTCGTAGGCAGGATTCGTTCCGCACCAAGAACAGACCGGCTTCTCAAACATCATATTGCATTCCACTGCGTTCGAGCAGCGGCTTGCCAGTACGCGTGGTGGTTGGTCAGGCAGGTGATCTGCAGGATAAACGACTTTAGATTCTAGCGCAATATCGCGCCCTATGTGCATACAGTACTTCACTTTTTTTACTTGCCACGTGCGCTTTGCCATAGGAACCTCCTGATTACATTCCCAGTATATTCCAATACGGTGCCCGGGGAAAGTGACAGGAATCATATCCCCGGGTGACAAATTACCTTTTTTACCTCTAATTTATCCGCTTATTGGAACCAGGCGCAGGATCTGGCCATTATCCCCAGCGATATATACCTCACCTGAATTGTCCCTGCCAAAGGTTGTGATGTTCACTCCCGCATCGAACAGGACTTGAGCCCCCCAGCCTCCGTCAGATGGGATCAGTCCCCACACCTCTCCTGAACAATAATCGCCGAAGAAATACACGCCCCACCACTCACGCATGGCTCCGCGATAGACATATCCGCCGGTGACAGAGCAGCCTGGTCCATGCCTGTATTCCGCGATTGGCGCCGTCAGGCCTGCACCCGAGTTTCCGTTATATGGATGGGTGCCTTCCAGTATGCTCCAGCCAAAATTATATCCACCGGGCGAACCAGCCGGGACCATATTGATCTCTTCCCATTGATTTTGACCCACATCGCCGATATATAAGTCACCTGTCACGTCGAAGGAGATACGCCAGGGGTTGCGCAAACCGTATGCCCAGATCTCATTGCCAAATGGGTTGTCGCCAGGAATAGCATAGGGGTCGCCGTTGTCCACATCCAGGCGCAGGATGCTCCCCAGGGCGGTGTTCAAGTTTTGGCCGTTATTCTGCGGGTCGCCAGCCGAGCCGCCATCCCCGATGGGAACATAAAGATACCCGTCGGGTCCAAAGGCCAATGCCCCGGCGTTATGGTTACCAAAAGGTTGATTCGCGTAGAAGATCGTCTTCTCGCTGCCAGGATCAGCATAATCGGACCGGGTCGCAGTGAATCGGGCGATATTTGTATTGCCGTTATTGTCTGTATAGTTGACGAAGAAAGTGCCGTTCTCAGGGTAATTCGGGTGGAAGGCCAGTCCAAGCAGTCCCTGCTCGTTGCCGCCCGAACCGACTCGATCCCTGATGTCAAGGAAGGCCTCAGGGAGAATTTGATTGTCCTCCAAAATGCGGATACGCCCGATCTTTTCGACGATGAATAAACGGTTCGACCCATCGCCTGCGCTCTGGATATCAACGGGACGCTCCAGACCGGAGAGCACTTCTATCCACATGTACGCATTGGGGTCGGGAAAGGATTCAGTTGACGCGATAGGGGTATCCGCAGGAATTGCCGTTGGGACAGGCAGGGCGCTGGGTTCAGGCCCGGGGGAAGATTCGGACGGTTGAACGGTGGCGGGCCGAATCGTTGGCAGAGTCGGTGGATTTGTCGATCTACAAGAGGTGACAAAGACCACCAAGAGTGCTACTACCGATAAAGGTTTCATTCCAACTCTATTTGTCTGAGATTTCTTCTACGGATTCCGCATCCACAATCTCATCCTGCCCTTCGATGATATCCATATTGCTGGTCAGTTGTTCCATGTGCTCGTTGACTACCTCGGGCGGGCAAAGCTCTATAAAGAGATAACTGCCTAACCAGACAATGGCAACATCATCCACAGCACCTATGATCGGCAAGGTGATACCTGGGGCCAGATCCAATGGCCATATCAGGTAGGCCAATGAAGCCAGGGGTAGAATTTTAATGAACAGGTTGACACGACCATCCAGCATCAAACGGCCGATGAGTTTCAGTCTCATGACCAGGTCGCGGAACATGCCAGCTTTGGGTGGAACCATCAGATCACCTCGTTTATTTTTTGTCATGGGTGTCTCCTTTGTAGTGCAATGGTTGCATTATAAAGCAGGAATTTGTAACTTTTTGGGCAATAGTACATCTAAGGGAATGATAAACCTGATAGGAGAAACTTTTCAAATGGAAATGATTATTGACTTCCCCGGTGGCGC
>DNGN01000042.1 GCA_003486225.1 Chloroflexota bacterium | reverse complement strand
TGGCGCGAAAAATTAAAGGAAGGGAAGTAGATTCCACCCCAAAACTCAGGTATTGAAATGGATCACATTGGTTAGGCAGAAAAGTTCAGGTTAGAAAATCCCGGGAGGAAAAAGCCCTAATGCACCAGGTCAACCTGGTCCCAGAGGATGTGAGGAGAATCTTTCAATGCGGTAAAGGAGTAGCCATCCACCTCAACGATCACGTAATGTTCATCTACAAAAGCCAAAGCCTCGGGGCTGGTTTGTTTCGGGTCTTTGGAAAGCTGTAAGAGCAGGTCTGGCTGGAGTTCCACCACGGAATACATCGCGTCCCATTTGGTATGGCCGGGTCTGAATTCTATAATGCCCCTCAAACCTGGTTTAAGATGCGAGTCTTGCCGGGCAATCACCGGGTCGTTCTTTCCATAGAGATCCACCGAGAACCGGTCTGTGAAATATGGGATCGAGCCGGCTGCCTGGACAGCGATGGATGCGTCCTTGGTGCTGATCTTCTCCACTGCGTGAGCGATCTCGATGTAGTATTCGGAAGCCACGCTGAATTCTGGAGGTGCAATGGCCAGCCATTTTCTCAGCGAGTTGAATTCAATCCTCATGTTCACGTTCACCAGGCAGATCAGGAGAAAGGCTGCTGTTCCTAGCTGGTACACCCACCGGCTGATTTTCGATCTCAGGTTGAGAGACATGAACAAAACCTCGAATCCGGTTCCGACCGCCAGACTCAGCAGGATGAAAAAGAACGTAATACCTTGGGAAATGTATCGATTAGCGCCGCCCATATGCTCCCAGGCATCGCCGCCAACATAAACGCTGTAGGCAACCTGTGCAAGGAAAACCAGGAACAGCAAAATGATTTTCCTATCCCGGCGGAAAGATAATAGCGCAAAAGGTAGCAGCGCAATCAGCCAATTGGCCTTCCAGACCAGGTTAAACAACGCGTACAGCCCTTTGCCAAAACGTACAAAAAGTGGCGTCCCCAACACTTTCAGATAATATGTATTCGGCAGCGGGTACCCGTAATACCAGAGCCGCAATCCCGTCTGGCTCAGCAGGAACAGCAACAGCAGCCCGACGCCCCATAGCAAATGCTTCCTCCGGTGTGCCCGATTAAAATACGCCAGCAACCCCAGCACGACCAGGTATGGCACGGCCATATCGATCCTGACATACGTACCGACCCCAAGGATCAGGTAGGGTGCCAGTGAAAAGGTCTCGTTGTCCAGCGACTGCATGGTTTTCAAAACAGCCCAACTGACCATCACCGTCAGGATGCTTACTTCCATCCCCAACAAGCTCCAATTGTTCAACGGCCCATAAAAACCCGTCAGTACTACCGCCCCCAAAATGACCACCGTCTTATCCGTGAACTGTTGGATGATCTTCACCACCAGGAGCATATTGATGATCATCAGGATCGCCCCTGTGATCTGGATCGGCAGGCTGATTAATTCAATTGGGATCGGCATCAGGTGGAAAATGGACATGTACAACACCCACAGCGGGTTGGTAAATCCCTCTACCCTCTCACCACCTGGATTCCAGACCAAACCATCTCCATTGGCAAGGTTCCTGGCATAACGCATTGAGATCATGGCATCGTCGTTCAAATTGAAATAACGCGTTCCTTCGATCACATGGCTGGTCTGGTAGATGTAATGCGCACTATAAACCAGGTAAACCAATATGATCAGCACGAACAGGATTGTGGTAAGTTTTGATGATTTAGCAGCCATACGTATCCGTAAAACTCTCTTCCTGCTGAAAATTTCCACCCATTATACCGCACACAACCCGCCTTATGGATTTCAGTGGTTTCCAAATCCGATCGAGAATAACCTACCCAAATGACAAAAACCCGCCTCATTCCTCATTCAATCCAAGCATAAAACCATCTTCGGGTCAACCCTGATTCTACAGACCACGCTCGATCTAATTCCAGCTCACATTGTATACCGGAGCGAAAAATTAAAGGAAGGCTAATTNNCCTGAAATCGAGCACGCCCTGGGCATCTCTCAAATGGGAGAGGACATGGCGAATCGCCCAGCCCCCATCCTCAGGCGTCTGGTTCAAGGCCGCATCCGACAGGCCGTGCAACAGCGTCTCGACCTCGAGCGGAGTCTGACGGAGCTGTTCCAATGCCGCGAAAGGTTCCAGCGCATCCAGCCAATAGACCGGCAGGAAGCGTTGGAAGGTACCCGGAAAAGCCCCACAAGTCGGGCATTTTCCAGCCGGTTCTTCCATCACAAGATAGCCGCATGTACGGCAGACATATGGATGCGGGGTGATCGCGAACAGCGGCAGCTTGCCTTGCGCCATCACATCTGCCCCTTTATTTAGGGCAGATACCAATCCAGGGCTGACATCAAAACCGGCCAGCGCTTCCGCTGTCTGCCGGATGTCCGCTGCCAATGACTCCTTGCTGGTTGCCACCTCCTGCCGGAAAGCCGCACTGCGGCTGAGCGAATCGGCTGCGGCACGNNCCCATTGAACCCTTTTGATCCAAACCCCCACCCAAGGGCTAAGCGTCAGAATGCCAAAAAGTTGGTACAATGAAAATATCACCTTTTAGGAGAGTGCCATGACTGAGACCGGACACACCTTTTGCTCTGACATTGCCCGAGAACACAATGTCCCCCTGATGGCTTCGGCCACCCGCGGGGGTTTGTGGTTCTTGCTGGAATACAGCGGAAGCTACGAGGGCAAAGCCTTCGAACAAAGCGAGATCCCCGAGCAGGTCAAGGACTATTTGCAGGGCGTGAAGATCCCAGGCCTGAAAACCCGCATTCTGCTCATCCGGCAGGAGGATTCGCGCCAGCGGGATGGGCTGCACTTCTTCATCGGGGTGACGGACCCTCAAAACCCCAGGCTGTTTGAATACCGGCTGCAAAGCTACACCGGTATCCTGGAGCTCAACCTGGCCGAGCTGGCGGCGCAAGGGTTTGAAGATTCTGAACATTTGCGCCGTGAGCCGCTCTTCCTGGTCTGCACCAACGGCAGGCGCGATGCATGCTGCGCGCGCTACGGCCCGGAGATTTACCAGG
>DNGN01000019.1 GCA_003486225.1 Chloroflexota bacterium | reverse complement strand
TGCCCAGGTCGGGATTACGATTGCCAGCCTGGGATTGGGCATGTACGGCGAGCACGTCATTGCCGAGTGGCTGTTAGGCCCGCTCCACAAGTTGATCCATATGTCGGAAGGCTTAGCCCACACAATCTCCACTATTTTTTCAGTGAGCCTGCTCACCTATTTGCATGTCGTGCTCGGGGAAATGATCCCGAAGTCATTTGCACTGCACACTGCCAGCAAGACAGTCATGTTCCTCTACACACCACTCAATTTCGCGGAGAAAATCTTCTCCCCGATAGTCTCCGTCCTGAACAAATTTAGTCTCGCCATTATTGGAAAATTTTCTCTCAGCCACTCCGAGGATGATACCCGACTGCTGACCTCCGATGACCTGGAATTTGTGGTAGAAGAAAGCATGGAATCGGGCTTTCTGGAAAGCACGGACAAACTGTTTATTGAAAATATTTTAGATCTGGATGAAAGAACTGCCCGGCAAGTCATGACCCCCAGAAACCGAATTCATGCGATTTCTATCCAAACCCCTCCCAACCAGATCATCCAGATGATCTGCGAAACGAATAAAACCCGCTATCCGATTTTTGATTCCACCCTGGATAATATCCTGGGCGTGCTGCATATCAAGGACCTGGCCAGATGGCAGGTGAGACACCAGGAGGCTCCTGAAGATATCAAACTCCTGCTGCGACCGATCATTTTCATCCCGGAATCACTGCCTTTGAGCAAATTGCTGTACAAATTTCGGTCCGAACAGTCGCATATCGCGATTGCGCTGGATGAATACGGCGGGACAGCTGGAATTATTACCCTGGAAGATCTGATCGAAGAGGTGGTTGGAGAGATCCTGGATGAATTCGACCAGGAAATGCCGCCCTTTGAAAAAATCTCGGAAGATACCATCCGTGTACGGGGAGATGTTATCCTGGAAGAGCTTGAGCAGCACTTCAACCTGGTGTTCCAGGAGACCAACGACGCCATCTCGATCGGCGGGTACGTGATGGGCAAACTCGGCTCAATCCCCAGGCCGAATGAAAAACTCTCTTCTCACGGGATAAAGATTACTGTTGAGAAGGTCGATGGGCTGGCTATTATCTCCGTGCTGATTCAAATCCCGGAAGAAACCAAGCCTGAGCAGAACGCGACCTAAAACCCATCGCGGGAAGCGGTGATTATTTGCAGGCTCACTCAGTCTTCATGCGCTGCGAGATCATCAGGTCCCATGCGCCAATCCAGGGGGTGCCCATTCGGTGCCGGTCGGAGACTGTGACCTTTTTCAGCCGCTGGCCAACAGAGGCAGAAAGAAGGGCTACGGTGGTCCAATCCTGGTCTAAGGTGGCTGCCAACATTTCATCCCCGATTTCTTTTGTCCAGGCCCACTCCAACCTGAATTTGTCCGCCTTTACCCAGTAATCACGCTTTTCCCAGGGAATGACGGATCTTTCGACCGTTTCATGCACGGCAAGCAAGGCGTTCGATATAAATGCTGCCAGGTCTTTGGTGGTCGCATCGACGGTTGACTGCTTCATCAACTCCCGAATAGAAATTACGATGGCCTTTAATAATCGGTTTCTTTCAGTTCCGACGTTATCTGTACTGATAATTCTGGACACAAATCATCTCCTGCAAGTCTGTTGTAAGCCAGAATTGTACCTCATTATTGACGCTTAAATCACTCTCGCTTATAATCCACATGCCGGGGAAGTGCTGGAATTGGCAGACAGGCGTGACTTAGGATCACGTGCCGAAAGGCGTGAGGGTTCGACCCCCTCCTTCCCCATTTGCACACCAAACTCAGCAGATTTTGGTGGTTTTTTTGCGCTTATGCACAAGACAAAAATACTTATACTACTCTGATATTCTGAAATCAGCAGCATGTTATAATCTCAAAACTATACCGAAAGAAGGACTCTTATTTTGAATACAAACACTGAATTCTTGGAAACCCATGAAGCAAAGCTAACGGTGGTTGTTGAACCGGAGAATTTTGAAAGTGCCAAAAAACGAGCTGCCCGCCAGCTTTCGAAGAAATACAAAATTCCAGGATTCAGACCAGGCAAAGCCCCCTTCGCCGTGATCCAAAAACACTTAGGGGAAGCTACGATCACAGAACAGGCGATCAGCAACCTGATCGATGAAATCTATCCCAAAGCCATCGAAGAAGCCGCAATCAAACCATACGGGCCAGGCTCCCTAGAGGAAATGCCCAGCCTGGATCCGCCGACTTTCGAATTTCGTGTCCCGCTGGTGCCCGAGGTTGAACTGTCTGAGTACAAGGATATCCGGATCGAATTTACGCCTAAAGAAGTAACAGAGGCAAATATTCAGGAAGTTGTGAACAACTTGCGCGAGAGCCAGGCCAGCATCGAAGCGGTTGAACGGCCGATCGAAGAAGGCGACATGGTATATATCACCCTGAGCGGTGATAAAAAAGGTGAGGAAGACCCTGAAAAGAAAGTGCTCCTCGAAGAACGCCGCTACCCGGTCATCATAGAAAAGGAAGATGCTGAGAAGGAGACCGAATATCCCTTCCCCGGTTTTTCCCGCAAACTGATCGGCCTGGCAGTTGGCGACGAGAAAAGTTTTCAGCACAAATTCAAGAAGGATTACGAATTTGAGGAACTGCGCGGGGTAACCGGTATCTACAAAGCGAAGATCGAAGAAGTCAAAGGCAGAAGTCTGCCCGAAGTGGATGACGCTTTTGCGAAGTCTGTTGGCAATTACGAGACTGTCGCAGAACTCCACGATGAGATCAAACAAACGCTGACCGAGCAATTCGAATCCGAACAACTCTCGGAATACGATTCTCAGATCATCGATCTGCTGATTGAGAAGTCAAATATCAAATACCCACCCCAGATGCTGGAAGATGAGATTGATGACTTCATCCATGATCTTGAACACCAGCTTTCCCACCAGGGATTAACCATCGATCTATACCTTAAGAGCCGCTCCATCGAGATGGAAGGACTCCGGGAAGAAGTCAAGGAAAACGCAGAATCGCGGATGAAACGCGGCCTGATCCTGATGGAAGTAGCCAACGATGCAAAGATCACCATTCCGACTGAAGAAATAAACGAGCGCGTCCAAAAAACCATCCAAGAAGTTGCCGCTTATTACTCAGAAGAGGAAGCAAACCGGTTGGGATCCGGCGCAAACCTGGAAAACCTCAGAAGCCGGATCGCCACAGATGAAATTATCTCCAGAACCCTGAAAAAACTACGTGATCTCGCGATGGGCAAAGCCGAAGAAGAACTTGCGGAAGCCGAAGCGGAAACTGTAGCTGAAACGGATGCCGAAAAGGCAGCCGAAACCGAGGCAGAAGAGATAAGTGAAGACTCAGCGAACGAAAGTGATCCTGCTGAGGAGGCCCTTGAAGAGTCTGCCGCAGCTGAAGCTGCTGATAGCGATGAAACTGAAAAATAAGTTAACCTTTACTGAAAGGAAATGTAAATGATAAACCCACAAGCTGTTATCCCAATGGTAATTGAAACCACAGGCCGTGGTGAAAGAGCCTTTGATATATTCTCCCTACTACTAAAGAACCGGATCGTTTTGGTCAGCACACCGATCACGGATCAAACCTCCAGCCTGATCGTTGCCCAGCTAATCCACCTGAGCAACGAAGACCCTGAAGCACCTATCCAGATGTACATCAGCTCTCCCGGGGGCGTGGTTTACGCCGGGATGGGCATTTATGACACGATGAAAATGATCCCGAACCAGATCAGCACCGTGGCAGTTGGTTTTACCGCCTCATTCGGCACCGTTCTGCTGACCGCCGGAACTAAAGGGCACCGCTACGCGCTCCCCAATGCGACGATCCACATGCACCAACCTCTTGGTGGTGCACAGGGTCAGGCTTCGGATATTGAAATTCAGG
>DNGN01000270.1 GCA_003486225.1 Chloroflexota bacterium | reverse complement strand
CTGAACCATTGGGCGCAGGTCTGGCGGGATCACCGGCAAAATTGTCAGGATCATCCACTCTGGGCGATTGCCAGAACGCAGGAAGGCTTCCACCACTTTTAGGCGTTTGGTCGCTTTTCGGCGGCGCTGCTTGCTGCGAGAGTTGCGGGCTTCTTGCCAGAGAGACTTGGCCAGGGAATCCAGGTCCAGCCGCCGCAGGATGTCGTAAAAAGCCTCTGCACCCATATCTGCGCGGAATACCTGCCCCCAGCGGGAGCGCAGTTCGCGGTAGCGGTGCTCACCCAGGAACATCATCGGTTTCAGGTCAAGCAGTTCATCCCGCATGGAGAGCTTCTCGTTGCGCACAACCATGGACTCTTCGTCCACATTTGCGCGCAGTTCAGTGATCGCCATATCGGTTTCGGCTTTCGTGCTGGCTACATTCAATTTAATATGTTCCAGCTCGCGCTGCTTGCTGGCATTGATTTCTTTTTCCAACTCATCCAGATAACTTTTGACCACATTCTGGACATCTGCCAGGTGCTTGTTACTGATCTCCTGACCTTTTTCGACAATCACCATATCGGTAGCCGAGAAGGTGATCACCTGTTTGGCAGCTTTGCCGATTTCTTCCTGCAGACGGTCTTCCAGCCGCTGGCCTTCTTTGATCACCGGATCCAGGCGGGCGGCCAACTCTTCATCGTACCGTTTGCCAATCTGATCAGCCTGAGCATCCAATTCCAACAAGCGCTCATCGCGGCCGCTCTCGATCTCACTGATCTGGTTGGAAAGCTGGTCTGAATAATTCGATTCGATTTCGGCAATTTCCTCATCCAGCCGGGTCAAGGCCTTCTCGCGTGCATCCTCATCCACATACGTCACAATATATTGTGCAAAATACAACACGCGATCCAAATTGCGGCGGGAGATATCCAACAACTGCCCCAGGTAGGAGGGAATCCGGCGAGTGTACCAAACGTGGGCTACGGGGGCTGCAAGCTCAATGTGCCCCATGCGCTCGCGTCGAACGGAGGAACGCGTTACCTCTACCCCACATTTATCACATACAATCCCCTTATAACGAATATTCTTATATTTACCACAGTAACACTGCCAATCTCGTTGTGGGCCAAAAATGGCTTCACAGAACAACCCGTCCTTCTCAGGTCGAAGCCGACGATAGTTGATCGTTTCTGGCTTCAAAACCTCACCATAAGACCAACTCTTGATCGTTTCGGGTGATGCCAAACTTACACGTAATGCCCGCAATCCCTTTGCTTCCATTAAAAGCGCCTCCTGAGTAATTGAGAAACTATTTCCTGATAATCATTATATTTATTGTTTCGCCCCATCCTGATTGCTTTCCATCGTTTCCATAAAATTCCAAAATTAGGATTATGTATAATCATTTTGTTCGAGTACATGTGCTATAAAACACACAAAACGAAGCAAGCACACGAGAAGGTTTTTCTCCAGTGCTCGCTCGTCTTTTCATGGCTAATATTTGCCCAGATGGATAATTATAAGAACGCTTACCAATTATGTCAAGAACCTCACTCAGAGATTTTTGAGTTTTTTAAGCAAAAATCGCCTGGAATCAGCAGAATATGTGGTTTTTTTTACTCGGAAGGCTGTTTGATCGGGATGCGCAGGGTAAAAACGCTCCCTTTGCCCAACTGGCTCTTGGCCGAAACTGTCCCATGATGCCGTTCAGCAATCGATTTGACAATTGCCAATCCCAGGCCGCTGCCGCGCTCTCTGATGGCGGTCTTTGTGGCGCCGCGATAAAATCGTTCGAACAACCGCGGCATATCTACCGGAGAAATTCCGACGCCGCTGTCTTTAATCTCGATCAACACAAACTGGTCTGTATCCACCTTCAGGCTGATGGCAACCTCACCGCCGGGATCAGTATATTTGATCGCATTGTCAATCAGGTTCTGGATAGCTCGTTCCAATAGGGCACTGTCCCCTTCAACTGCTGGAAGGGTAGCCTCCGGCAGAAGGAGTTGGTATTTAATTTGCTTCTGAACCGCTTCCATGCGCAAGGCTTCGGCCACCTGCCCCACCACATCAGATATGGCTAATTTTTCCACCTTCAAGCCTACACCGGCTTCAATCCTACCCAGATCTAACAGCGTGTTCACAATATGCGACATGTTCTCCACGCCCTGCACAATCTTTTCTACATACCGGGCTTGCTGCTCGTTGAGATCTCCCACCATCTCCAACATGGTGGCATAGCCGCGCATTGTGGTCAGCGGGGAGCGCAGATCGTGGTTAACCGTATCCACAAAATCAGATTTCATGGCATCCAATGCTTTATAGTGGGTAATATCACGCAGCAAACAGATCCGCCCCATCTTTTTGCCATCCACCAGAACGGGAGAGGCCGTTGCAAAATAGATCTGGCTGCCAAAATCGACTTCAATCGGCAAGCTGCCGTGATCTTTCTCATCAGATGTGAGCAGCTGGCGCAGCAGTTTTTGCTGAATGATCTTGTCGACCTGTACGCCTTCCAACTCTTCTTTACGTTTTCCAAGTAATTTTTGGGCAGCAGGATTTGCCAGTAGCAAGCAGTCATTATGATCGGTTACCAATACAGGTTCGGGGGTGGATTCGAGTATAGCTTCCATCCTCTCACGTCCCAGCTGGGCCGAGAGGAATAGACGGGCATTCGAAGCTGCAAGAGCTGCCTGGCTGGCCACAGCGCTCATGAATTGCCGTTCTTCGAGAGAGAAGCGATGCGGTTGGTCGTAGGCCACCCATAAGGCGCCGTATTGCACATTTTCATGGAAGAGAGCTACAGCCAGCACCGCCTGCGGCAGGGGTTTGTTCAGGTTTTGCAGCCGCGCCCTGGCTGGGTTCGTCAGCACAACTTCTGGCTGGTGCTCGGTGAGAGTAAGGATCTGGTTATCAAGATTTTTATAAGTCAGTGCAGACGGACCAAACCCAAAGTGGGTTTGCATGTCCTGATCATAATCTGGTACAGCTGATTCAGTCAGCACCAATCGGGCAGCCGAGGCTCCGGTAGAAAGCGCACCCTGCAAAATCGGTTGGACCGCGCTTTCCATCTCCATCGAAGAGGCAATCCCTTCACTGATCATCAGCAGGCGACTGATCTCATCCATACGGGCTTTGAGATTCACGCGCATACCATCCAACACATTTGCCAGCTGTCCAACCTCATCCACGCGTTCGGTTTTGAGGGAATGAGTCAGATCACCGCCAGAGATTAGCTGAGCCTCGCCAGCAAGGGCACTGATAGAACTTGTGACCGAACGCACTGCGATGCGCAATCCACCATACATCACCACCATCAGCAACAGCAGCATAAAAAAGAGGGGCAGCGCAGTTTCTAATGCCAGCTGCTGCGCCTCAGCCACCGGAATCGTGGTCACGATAGACCAGGAGCGTCCCGGAACTGGCTGAACGTAGAGAATTTCTCTAATGCCACTTGGAGAGGTGTGCTTTGCATCATACAGCGATTCCTGCAGATTGATCTCACCAGTGTAAAAAGTACCCACCAGGTCCGAATCCGGATGGTAGAGCACCATCCCCATCTCATCCAGCAGCATACCAGACCCGCCCAAACTGCTCAATATTCCCAGGTTATCCAATACGGGGATGAAGAACGGGTTCTGGTCCAAAACTGTGCGTCCCAGGATCACTCGGGTTTGGCCGGAAGGGGTTTGCACTGAAACCACAAAGACCAAACGGCCAGCTTTTTCACCTGGTTCAGGTGTCAGGCTGTAAGATTGGAAGCCAATCCCGCGCAAAGCCAGATCAATGGCCTCCTTTTCTTCATTTCGGATGAACAGGTGATCCAGGTCCTCACTCGGATACCCCGCGATTAATTCCTGATTTTGGTCCAGGTAGATGAATTGCGTAAAGAAAGGCACCCGGTAGAGATATTCCACCAGCAGCGATTTGAGCACTTCCGGATCGTCCGAGGCAAATAAGCGCTCATCCAAGGCAAGCTGCCCGATTAAATTTTGTCCCGTCTCAAGGGAAAAGGGCACCGAGGAGGCAGACGAGATCGCCACATTCCGCATTTGTCCGGCCAATCGTTCCACATTGGTATTCACCATGGAAACCCCGACCGCAAAAAGCATCAGTAAGGCAAACACACCCACCAGGGGCACCAATTTATAGACCAAACCCGCTTCCAGGCTGGCTTCTGTGGGAGAGGGTTGAGCCTCTTGCTTGCCGTGCCAGGATTGCGGGACAACCATCGAAACAACCTGGGCAAATATCAACCCCATCACCAACTGACCCATAAAGGCCAGGATATACCCGGGAAGAATGGACAATGCGTAATCAAACCGGACAGTCAGTGTGCCTTCCGCCACGAGCATGGCCCCGAATAACATCAACAAAGGATAAATCAGGACCAGCAAAACCCCTGAGATAAACGGGATCCGCAGCAGTCGGTAGGTCAGGGTGCGGAATGGTTGGCGCATGCACCATCCAAACAGCAAGCCCAATAATAGATAGATCAGAGGAACAAAGAAATTATGGCTGTCATAATAGGTGATGATCAATCCGCTGGCAGCCGCCATAACCCCAGACCACACGGGCCCCAGAAAACCAGCTGATAAAGTCCAGGGGACTGCCGCAAAGAACATCAAAACAGCGCCGGATGGCAGAGCGGTTTTGCCCGGCATTGGCAACGCACTGCCTGCCGGGATTTGTAAGCCAAGGAACAAGGCTGTTAGCGGGGTGAGGACCAGCATGCTGATCAGGATCGCCTGCCGGAAGCGGGTCATATGATGTTGATATTTCAGCCAACGTCGCACCAGCCACAGGTTAAAGGCAAAAATTACTACCCAGACGAACCACCCCATGGCCCCCCGCGGGTAATCGAAGTATCCCAATGGATCTAGTAAGCTATCAACAAAGTTCATATGATTACCATGTATTGAAATTATAGCATTTAGGTTTTTTTTTCGCCGTTAAAGGAACAGCACAATCATGGCACATTGGTATAAAGTGCAAGAATTATGCCATTAATGCTTAGTCCGCCCTACGCTTGCTGGCATCCTGCGGTTATTCCGGAGAAGAACCAATCGCTACCTGTCCAGTATACACCCCATGATATTCCTCTGGCAGCATGGCGGCGATTTTTAGCATGACCTCATCCGCATATAGCTGGCGGGCCTCCCGCCTTGATTCCCCCTTGGCTTGAATTTTCGGAAGACGGAAAGCCTGCCCGATATGCAATTCGAGCTGGGGCCGTCTACCGCGCAGAACATCTTTAAATAAATCATCTCTGGTACCCTCTACCGCTACCGGCACCACCGGGGCCTCGGCCTTATCAATCAGGTACGCTACCCCTGGCATTGCACGTCTCATGCCGAGATGGTGAGAACGCCCTCCCTCCGGAAAGATCAACATCGGGCGGTCCGTCTCTAAAACGGACAGCATCCGGTCGATCACCTGGCGGTCATATTCCCCCCGGCGCACAGGGATTGCCCCGTAACCTTTTGCAAACAGGTTCTGTCCCGGCCGGTCCCAAACATCGTGCCCGGCAACCACTTCCGGATATTCGGGCCAGAAAGCCAGCAGCAGCGGTGGCTCGAAGAGAGACACGTGGTTGGCTGCTATGACATAGGCCGTTCCCGTGGGTACATTTTCCAGGCCGCTGACCTGGATTCGGAACAAGATGCGGAAGATGGGTCGAAAGATGAACTTGAGCAACTTCCTCTTGAATTGCAGCCATGCAGAGGCCTGTGGTTGCATTGTCAACGGAGATCCTTTTCAGCCACCAAGGCAAGAAGCCGGGCAAGCACTTGTTGAGCACTCATAGAATCTGAATCAATCAATACGGCATCTTCTGCAGGGCGTAAGGGAGCAACGTCCCGGCTTGAATCGATCAAATCCCTTTGTCGCAAAATTTCCAGAACCTGCTCATAATCCGCAGACTCACCCCGGCTGACACGCTCCTGGAAACGGCGGCGGGCACGTTCTTCAACCGAAGCATCCAGGTAAATTTTCAGGGTCGCATCGGGCATGACCACCGTGCCGATATCCCTACCGACCATCACAACCTTCCCGCGCTTGCCGATCGCTCGCTGTTTTTCGGTCAATGCCTGGCGCACACCCGGATAGGCCGAAACCACCGACACATATGCGTCCACCTTCGAGGAACGAATCTCCCAGGTCTTGTCTTCTCCCCCAATCAAGATGTCATTCCGGCGACCATCCGACTTGGAGGGTGGGCGCACGTCGATCTGCGTCTCTTCAGCCAATTTTGTGCAGGCTTGCTCATCTTCAACTTGTATCCCGGCCTCGATGGCGGCCAGGGTGATCGCCCGGTACATCACACCAGTATCAAAAAACAAGTATCCAAGGTATTCAGCCAATTTCTCGCCTACGGTTGATTTTCCAGAGGCTGCTGGACCATCAAGCGCAATAGTGTTTACCATGTCTATTCCTAAAATAACCTTTACAGGTGAGATTTATTCTTCTGGGGAGGAATTATAAAGCGGAAACAGGTCGCTGCGCGTCCAAAGAACCACCCAATCTTTGGCCAGCGGGGTTTCGCGGTACACCAGCCAGCGGTCAAAATCTGGTGGGATGGGACGGCCATCCCAGAAGCGCTCTAATTGTAAGGCATGGTTCTGTCCGCTGTAAAACTGGCCTAGCGAGCCAGCCAGATCAAAATTCTGATTAAGAATCACTGGCGGCAGCTGATTCGGGTTGATCACCGGTTCAAAACTGGCATATGGAAAATTGCGCAGCAGCCAATGCACCAGCGGGGTATCGACCTGGTAAACCATTTCCAGCTGATCCTCTGTGCCGGTGATCTGAAGTGATGCCTCCTCGATGGCTTGCACCAGTTCATCAGCATATCCGGCAGACGGCCCCTGCACCCAAAGCTCCCCGGCCACCTGGGGCAGATCGGCGGTAAATCCCGAACCTGTCGAAACCAGATAAAAAACCATAAACAAACTCACCGCCCAGGTAACACCCTGGAAGGAAGCCTGCCGCGACCAGCCGCGATAGATAATCAAGGTCATCACCAGGATCAGAAGCGGGATCAGAATCGTTACCAGCAGCCGCACCAGGAAGACCTGGGTGTTGGGATCAAGGGAAGAAAAATCGAAAACATTCGTCTCCGGAGAGATGAAAATCCCAAAAACAGTGGTCATTTTCGCCAGGTTTAACCACCAATATGCCAGCAAGACCAGATAAAAGACTGTTTCTCCCCACACCAAAACCCGCCCTTGCTCAGGAGGTGCCGTCAGATAACGGCTGAGAATAGTGCCTGCCAAAAGCCAGAGCGGAACAAGTGCCCAGACCGTCATCCAGATCTGGCGCGCGGGATTAAGCCATGCCAGCAAGAGAACCGCCAAAAATGCGCACATTAGAAAAACGAGCAATGGCTGGTTGAAATTCCGCTTCTGAAAGAACACCGGCAAGCCGAACAATAGAGCGAAGGGTTGGTAAACGGCAAGGGCTAACAAAACCTGAACGATAGCAGCCCCGCCAACTGCAATTCCCCCGCCAAACCAGATGACGAAATAATCCGCGAAGGCCTGCAGCATAAAGGATATACCTTCAGGATAGAGCATAAATAGCGTTCCGAAGGCCAAAAGAGCGATCAGTGCACCGATAGCTGCCGGGAGAAGTCTGGCTCGCTCGAGTGAAAATGATACCCGGTACCCTCCCACAAGAGAGAAGAGCCCCCAGGCCAGCAGGACCACCAGTAGNNGTGCGGTTGCGCTGCCAGAAAAACCAGCCCAGGGCCAGGAAGCCCAAGGCCATCACCGGGCTGCCGGCCTGCCGGGAATAGGCGACCAACAGTGGGTCCAGTGCCAGACCGAATGCCGCCACCACGGCAGCCTTGCGCCCCAGTTGCGGCCGCAAGAGATAGGGAAATAAGACCACAGCACTTCCTACGACTGCTGGCAACAGGCGTGCCATGACTTCCCCGCTTCCCAGGAGGAAGAACAACGTCCCGGTCATCAGGACATAGGCCGGGTGATTGGTCAGCCCGATCGACTCACCCTGAGAGACCTGAAAAGCCTGCCAGGCATAGCCTGCTTCGTGCCCACTCAACATCAAGCGACCCAGGAGCAACACCCGCAGCAAGATGGCGATGCCAAAAGCGGCCAGGTACAAAGCTGTTTCTGTCTGAATCGATTTAACTTGTTTAATGTTTTGATCCATCGGCTCTTCCATAACTATTGAACCACTTTCCATTATGCTCAATCATCCAATCCCTGAACCTGATAAATCGTTACAGCTCCCTGCTGGAAAGCAGGGGTCAGGTTGAGGGAGAATTTATCTTCATAGACATTATACGTGGTGCGCTCCAGATTGCCCACTACAATATAAACCACCTGGTACTGTTCGATAATCTGAGCAGCTTCCTGCCAGAGCTCGGTCGCATACAGCCGGGCAATGTCATCCTTGCGGGTGCCCATTTCTTCGCCCCCGCCGCGCCACTGTCCTTCATGGCCTGTCCAGCCCAATAGGGCTGGCTGACCGCTGTTCATCGAGATGCGGGCATAGTGGGAATAACTGCCTCCTGTGGGGTGTACGGCTTCCACCAGATTACCGAGTGCTGCCTGTTTCAGCCAGGCGACGGCAGCTTGCTCATCCGAGTTCAGGTAAAAATTATTTGCCGCACCATCCAATTCCAACCGGGGATCGCTCTGGGCCTGAAATGATGTGATGCGGGTTTGCAGCGCCATGGCAGGATACGTCAATCCTACGAACATCACCACCACCAGGAGGATCATCACACCCACTCCCAGGATCTTCCTGGTTCGTACTGCCGAGAGCATCACGGCCACCCCGTAGGCCGCGGCCAGCGCCCATAAAATCCAGGCCTGGTAATAAAATTTGAAGATCGTGTTCATCCGGTTGCCGAACATATCTCGCAAAAAGAAAAACTCAGGAACCAGAACCAAGGCCGCCCCGATCACCACCAGCACGGCAGCAAAACGGTGGCTGTTGGGTATGCGTGCAGGGTCAGCTGGCTGTGCAGCGTCCTCTACTGGCTGTTCATCATCGCTCTCCCGCCGAACTGCAGGCCACAAGACACCTAAGGCGGCTGCCAACAGCACCACCAGGGTAATCAGGCTGAAAATTGAAGCAGCCCGCCTGGCCAGGCTTTCTTGCAGCAGGGGTACTATGCTGTCCAGGCCAAACATCCCCAAATACGGGTTTGGCTGTTGACTGATCGGTCCGAAGGCGAACACCCCGCCAATCATCGCTGTAAATATGACGGACAATCCAAACAAAACCAGCACAGCCAGAAGGGCAAGCCTGATCCCTTTTGCCAGGCGGTTTTGATCCCGCCATCGATTCAGCTGGTCGAACAAGAACATCAATAACGGCAAAAACAAAGTCCCGANNCCAAACACCAGCACTCCCAGCAGAAAGACCTGCGGGCTGAAATTGTATTCCAGGCGGAAAATCCGGAAGCGTTTGCCCGATTCAGGCTGGCTCAAGAACAGGTTCAAGCTGAGCGCCAGCGCCACAAACACGAAGGGGAATACCAGCACATGTGGATGCAGGTCTCCGAGGAAGAATGAGAAGAACGGAAATTCATCAATCACTTCCTGGACATTGCCGAAAAAATCATAATCAGACACCACGCGCGAGGCCCGCCACCACCACCAATGACGCAGCTGGCCAGGAGCCGTATTGCCTGGCGGCGGCAGCCGCAGGTCCTCCAGATTGATCCATGCCCAAAACGAAGACGACCACATCCCCTGGCTATCCTGCTGCCAGAACGCCCCCCGCCCGTGAATGAATTCCAGGAAACCCTCGACATTGCTGATAATGAGCACAAACAAGGGACCCAAAATGGGCAGGTTGGTCAATCCTTTCGGCGCATCAGGGCGGAATGCAGCCAGGAGGTTATAGACGATCCCGTAAGACCCCACGGCAGCCAAAGCAAAGACCAGTGAAAGGCCAAGGTTAAAACCAACGCCGCTGCTGACCCCGCTGAACTTGGTCAGCATGCCGACCATCACATACCCAAAATAGTAATAAGAGATCGCGTAATCTGCCAGCCATGGGTCCAGGGGAGGCATACGCTCAGACCGGAGGAAAGCATTGATAAAAGCAAACTCCATCGGCTTTTCGGTTCCGAAGATAGCTGGGTCCATGCCGCGCAACAGCAGCAGGAATACAAAAGCAAGCCCAAACAGCAATTCAACCCGCAGGATCATTTTGCGATTCTCGGCAAGCCAAGATTTGAACTCCTGCAAATCGATCCGCCGCCACGCCCAGCCAGCACCAAGCAGGATCAGCACCAGAGCCGCCAGGTAGCCCCCAATCGAATTGATCAATACGCCAAAGGAACTCAGCAGCCAGAAGAGATAGGCCCATACCAAGAGGCCAAAGGCGCGGCTGATGGTATAACCACGATCCTTAATCGCCGGGAAGAATACATAGAGCAACGGGAAGCTGATCACCCCTAGAATGCTCACGATAAGATACCAGCTAATTGGACCTAACCACATGGCGATCTCCTAGTTGCCAACCAGGTTGGCATATCCCATCTCGGAAACCTGATAGATGATGGTCTGTTCATCTCGATAAACCTCACGCCACAGATCTCCATTCAGGCGCTCAAACTTATCCAAACCCACGCCCCGATAATAATTCCGCTCCAGCTGACCGAGCACAATATACTCCACTTGATACTCCTGCAGGAAATCCTGTGCCAGCTCGCGGTCATCCATCAGGTAGAACATATGGATCGCCTCTCGCCGGCTGGCGATTTCTGAAACCGGGCTGAACCCTCTCTGCTGCGTCTGATGCCAATCCCAACCCAGGACAGAAGGCAGACCCGTATAGATGCTGAAACGTGAACCCCAGCGGTAGAGAGGCGTATTGGCTTCAACGATCACCGGCGTACCGCTGATGTTTTCCTGCATCCAGCGGATGGCGCG
>DNGN01000023.1 GCA_003486225.1 Chloroflexota bacterium | reverse complement strand
TTTTTTTGATGGATATCCATGCAAGAGGATGTTGCGAGAATGACCCAGGTTTTGAGTTGACGAGGCGAAGAAAAGGAATCGGGTGTTTCCAGAGCAGTCTAAACAGTCCAAATGGCTGTATAATACCTTTGGTTGTAAATATTGGCACAAATCATAAATCTGGTTGATGGGAGAACCTTATACACATGACAGCAGAATTCAAGGCGTCAAAAGATCATCCGCTGAACCCAATGCCAGTTGCTGTGGTAGTGGGTGCCTCCAGCGGCATCGGTGCAGCACTGGCTCAAAAATTGGCCCAAGAAGGCTGCAAAGTTGTCCTGCTGGCGCGGCGTAAAGACCGGCTGGACGACGTTTGCCAAGGCATTAACCAAGAGGTGGGTGAGCCGCGCGCTTTTGCTTACCCGCACGATGTCACAGACTTCCAGTCTATCCCAGCTTTGTTCCAGAACCTGTTACAAGATTTCCAGGCGATTGATATTTTTGTGTATAACAGCGGAGTGATGTACAGCGTGGGACTATCGGAATATAACTTTGAAAAAGACCGCCATACTGTAGAGGTAAACTTGCTGGGAGGGATGGCCTGGTTGGGGCAGGCAGCAGTATTGTTCGAACGCATGGGGTCCGGTCATCTGGTCGGGATCTCATCGGTAGCCGGCGACCGGGGACGGGTGGCCAACCCGCCGTACCATGCGGCCAAAGCCGGCATGAGCACATACCTTGAATCGCTGCGCAACCGCTTATCTCGAAAAGGCGTGCATGTCCTGACGGTTAATCCGGGCTATGTCGAAACGGAATTGCTCAGTGGGGCGAAAACCCCGTTCCCCCCCAGCACTCCCGAGCAGGTGGCTGAGGCAATTTACAAGGCCATCCGCCGACGCAAGCAAGTGTTGTACACTCCCTGGTGGTGGCGATGGATCTTGCTGGTGGTGCGGCATATTCCTTCTTTCATCTTTCGGAGAATGTCTTTTTGATGAATCAAAACATTCTTCCAAGTGATCGTCTATTCCGGATGGGGAATTTTGGCCATTCGATCGAAAAACCAGTTTACCTGTACCGCCCAACCCGCGTGGAGCAAGTTGCCGCATTATTTGAGCGCGCCAGCCAATCTGGCTTTAAGATCGGTTTGCGCGGGTCTGGGCGCAGCTATGGCGATGCTGCGATCAATGGCGGCGGGATTGTGA
This sequence comes from Chloroflexota bacterium, assembly GCA_003486225.1. The sequence goes on along the minus strand of DNGN01000023.1, from coordinate 5,280 downwards.
TCGATTTTCGGCGCATGAACCGCATCCTGGAGTGGAACCCGGAAACCGGAGTGATCACCGTTGAGCCAGGTGTGACAATCGAGCAGCTGTGGCGCTACATTTTGGAAGATGGCTGGTGGTCGCCGGTGATGCCCGGCACGATGTTCCCCACAATTGGAGGATGTCTGGGCGCAAATGTGCACGGTAAAAACAATTGGAAGACCGGCACCCTGGGTGAGCATGTGCTTTCATTTACTGCCTTGCTGCCTAATGGAGAGCAAAAAATATGCACCCCCACCCGAAACAAAGAACTGTTCTATGCGATGATCAGCGGGATGGGACTGCTTGGGGTTTTCACCTCTGTCACTTTGCAGATGAAAAAGATCTATTCCGGCAATCTGCAGGTGAAGGCCTGGACCGAACCGGATTTGAAGCATATGCTGCAGGCCACCGACCAGCATAAGGATGAGGATTATATCGTCGGTTGGGTGGACAGCACCGTTCGGGGTCGCACCCTGGGGCGCGGCCAGATGCACAGCGCCCGTTACCTGCAAGNNGTTCCCAAGTCGATGGTATGGCGGATCTTAAGCCTGGGGATGAACAACCTTGGGGCTTGGGGCGGGAATACCGGCAAATATTGGCTTAACCGCACCATCGGCAACCACAAGCAATATTTGCAGTCTTTGGTGGCCTTCACTTTCCTGCTGGATTACGTGCCGAATTGGGAGCGGGCTTATGGGCGCGGCGGGTTGATCCAGTATCAGAGCTTTGTGCCATTCGAGACGGCTTTCGACACCTACCAGGAACTGCTGCAGTTCTCCCAGGCCAGGGGTTTGCCAGCCTTTCTGGGAGTCATGAAGCGCCACCGCCCGGATGATTTCCTTTTCAGTCATGCGGTAAATGGCTTCTCGCTGGCCCTGGATTTTAAGGTGCCGCCTCGCAAACGAGAAGAACTGGTGCGCCTGACCCAGGAGATGAACCAGATCGTGCTGTCAGGCAATGGGCGATTCTATTTCGCCAAAGACAGCACGCTGACACCGGACGTGGTCAGGGCTTATTTGGGAGAGGAAACGGTGAAACGATTCAGGATGTTGAAGGCCATGTCAGACCCGCAGCATATCTTGCAGACCGACCTCTACCGCCGCTGCTTTGGTGAGTAACCCGCAACTGGACTGATCTGAAATTGTCGTTGGCTGCCATCTCGTAGTTTGTGGTAGCATTGGGGCTTATGGAATTTGATCTCCTTAAATACCGCCTGGCGATTTTTGATATTGATGGCACGCTGACCGAAATTAAGCCGGAGGTGCTGGCGCGCCAACGGCGCCTGGTGACGCCCAACTATCTGGGGGAACAGCAGGCAAAACCTGGGGTGATCCAAAAACTGGCTGAGCTCCAAATGATGGGAATGCAAATCGCATTGGCAACCAACCGCGGCGGGGTGGCCTTTGGCTACACTTCGCTGGAACAAGCCCAGGCGCTGGCTCAGGAAGCCGCCGATCTGTGCCAAATTCCGCAGGCGGGCGTTTATGTCTGCCCGTACCATGCCAAAGCGCGCGGGCCACGCGCTGTCTGGGAATTTGCCCAGGAATCGGACTTCCGCAAACCCCAACCAGGTATGCTGCTGCAAGCCATGGCCGATTACCAGACAGCAGTTCCGGAGACATTTTTTGTTGGGGATCTGGAAACCGACCGCCAGGCAGCTGAGAATGCCGGGGTGGATTTCTTTTGGGCAGCAGAGTTTTTCGGTTCCGTTACCCCGAGATTTTGAATTCCTCGGCTATGTTCAACCAAAAATGATTCGCATACGACTTACCCAGGTTTCAGGAGGAAGAAATGTTTTGGATTGCGATCTCTGTGACGATACTCTCGAATATCTTCTACCATATCATTCAGAAAGTGACCCCCCAGCAGGCCAACCCGGTACTTTCCCTGGCGATCAGCTATTTTGCTGCCGGTTTGATCTGCATCGCCCTGCTGCCGGTGTTCCCGCTAAAAGAGGGTTTGCGAGAAGGCGTCAGGCAGTTGAACTGGACGACGATTGCACTGGCTTTTACCTTGGTGGGGTTGGAAATCGGCTTCTTGCTGGCCTACCGGGCTGGGTGGACGATCAGCCTGGCTGGATTGATTTCCAATTCCGCGGTGGCGGTCATGCTGCTGCCAGTGGGCTACCTGCTGTTTCGGGACCGGTTGTCTGGTCTTAATATGCTCGGCGTGCTGGTGGCGATCGTTGGCTTGGTTTTGATGAACTGGAACAGGTGACCTGGCGAGTAATTGGCGACTGGATTTTGAGTTAAACAGAAAACGTGGATGCTGATCAGCACCCACGTTTTTTTATGGTTTTGGAATGGATCAGCCGACCAGGATCTGGTTGGCGATCTCGATAACTTTCGCGACCAGGAAATCAAAATCTGCGCGTTTACTGCGATGGTTGGTGATGGATACCCGTAGGGCAAATTTGCCTTTCAGGCGCGTATAGCTGGGGACAGCCAGGCCGCGCACATGCAGTTGCTGCATAATTTCCTGGTTGAGCTGGTTCAACTCCGCATCGCTCATAGATGGCTGGGTGAAGCGGAAGCACACAATATTCAGCGGCACATGGTCAAGCAATTCCAGCTGTGGTGACGCCTGAACCAGATTGGCCAGGTATTTGGCGTGATCGATATCCTGCTCAATCAGGCTGGCAAAATGGTCCATGCCGTAAGCTTTTATGGTCATCCAGGCTTTCAGGGCGCGGAAACTCCGGGTGAGCTCTAGGCCTAAATCCCCAAACCAGGCCTGGTCTCCACCGGCCACCCCTGATGGCATATGGGAAAGATAATCTGGTGAGACGTTGAATGTCTGGATGTGGTGGTCGAAATTTTTGATCAACACGCAGCCAATATCGATGGGCATATACATCCACTTATGCAGGTCAAAGGCCAATGAATCTGCCCTGTGCATGCCAGATGTGATCGATCCATATTTTTTGGAGAGCTTAGCCAGCGCACCAAAGGCACCGTCTACATGCAACCATACATTTTCACGTTCGGCGATATCTGCCAGGGCTTCCAGGTCGTCAAATGCGCCTGTGTTGGTGGTGGCGGCATTGCCAATGATGCAGATCGGCCGGTATCCGGCTGCTTGGTCTTCTGCAATGGCTTTTTCCAGGGCCGGTATATCCATACGGTATTGTGAATCGACTGGTATGAAACGTATCCACTCCTTGCCGATCCCCAACTGTTCGATGGCTTTATAGTTCGAACTATGGGTTTCAGTAGAGGCATAGACCGTCATTGGGGCCGGACTGGCAGCCACACCTTTTTTGCGGACATCGTAGCCAGCCTTTACATTCCTGGCAACCGCCAATCCAATAAAATTCGCCATAGAGCCACCGCTGACCAGGATGCCGCTTGCTTCCGGAGGGAAACCCATCATTTGTTTGCACCAATCGATCACCTGGCGCTCCACATAGTTGGGGATATGGTTGCCTCCGCCCATATTCGGGTTCATGACAGAAGCCAGCATATCTGCAAAAGCGGCAAATGGAATCCCGTTACCCATGACCCAGCCCCAAAAGCGCGGGTGGTTATTTCCCAGCGGATTGTTAAGGACATGCTGTTTAAAATCCTGGTAGGCGCGCACCTCACCTTGGGGTGAATTGGGAAGTGGCTGGTTTAAGAACTCGATGGTATCGTTTTCAAGCGGCTTCCAGACAGGCTTTTCCGCGAGGTCAGACATGTAATCCACCATGTCATCAATCATCTGATGGCCAAGCGAGCGCAGTTCTTCCCAATTCTCCGGGTCCAGGTTTTTGGTTTGGTCAGTATCTGTTTGCATTTTACGCCTTTGTTTTGATCTGAAGTTANNGTGTTTTAGGCAACTGCTTCCTTGGCGCGCTTGGCTTCTTTGCCGCGCTGGTTGTGGTCTAGGATGCGCTTACGGATGCGCAGGCTTTCCGGGGTGACCTCCAGCAGTTCGTCGTCCACCAGGTACTCAATGCATTCATCCAGGCTCATCTGCCTTGGGGTAGTCAGGCGCACTTCGATATCGCGGATCGAGTTGCGCATATTGGTCAGGTGTTTGGTTTTGCAGACATTCACTTCCAAGTCGCCCGGGCGCTGGTGCTCGCCGACGACCATGCCGGCATAAATCTCAGTTCCGGCTGAAATGAACAACGTGCCGCGTTCCTCAGCGTTTTTCAGGCCAAAGGTAGTGGCCGGTCCGCCTTCCCAGGCTACCAGCGAACCCTTGCTGCGGGAGGAAATCGAGCCGCTCATCGGCCCATAGCCGTGGAACAGGGTGTTCATGACACCCAGACCGCGGGTGGCGGTCAGGAACTGGTAGCGGAAACCTAGCATGCCGCGCGTGGGGACGATAAAGGTCAACAGGACTGTACCGGTGGCCGAATCGATCATATTGGTCATCTCGCCACGGCGCTTGCCCAGCATCTCCACGACCGGACCCACCGTCTCGGAACTGGTTTCGATATGCACTTCTTCATAGGGTTCCTGCAGGCTGCCGTCATCTGCTCTGCGCAGGATGACCTCTGGGCGGGAAACCTGGAANNACCCGCAAGGCCACATTGCTCTTTAATTCGTTGAAAAGCCGTTCGCGCAGTTTGCGTGAAGTAGCCCAGCGGCCTTCGCGCCCGGCAAAAGGAGATGTGTTGACACCAAATGCCATCCGCACAGTGGGTTCTTCCACCCGAATAGACGGTAAGGCAACCGGATTGTCCGGATCGGCCAGGGTCTCACCGATCTCGATACCTTCCAGGCCAGCCACGGCCACAATATCTCCGGCCAGGGCTTTGTCGATCTCTCTTCTTTCCAATCCGTTTTGTTCGTACAGGTAGCGGATGGTTTCCGGCAGATGCTCGCTTTTGAGCGAGATACGCGTGACTGGCTGGTTTACATACATCTCTCCGGCAAAAATTCGCCCAATGGCGGTCAGGCCGCGATAGCTGCTGTAATCCAGCGTGGTGACCAGCATCTGCAAGGGGGCTTCCAGGTCTACCACCGGAGCGGGGATCTCTTTGAGGATGGTCTCAAAGAGCGGTTTGAGGTCCGGACCGATCTCGGGGGTCAGGCCAGCGCGTTGGTCGGTAGCCACGGCATACACGACCGGGAAATCTGCCTGCTCGTCGCTGGCGCCTAACTCGATGAACAGGTCAAAAGTTTCATTAAGTACGCGCGTACTGTTGGCATCCCGCCGGTCCACTTTATTGATCACCACAATCGCGCGCAGTCCCATTTCCAGGGCTTTTTTAAGCACGAAGCGTGTCTGCGGGCGCGGGCCTTCAGCAGCATCTACCAGCAGCAAGAC
>DNGN01000084.1 GCA_003486225.1 Chloroflexota bacterium | reverse complement strand
TGCGGCGGTGGAGCGCCTAACAAGGGCGTGAATTTCCCCAACAGCTCGCACCAATACTAAAAGCCGCGTTTTTGCCCTTCCCAGGGTGGCTCCTGGCCGGCTTTGAATTCCTGGATGCTGGGACCTTGCAGTTTGCCCAGGCGCCACAAGCCATACAGGTAGCTGATCACCAGCAAGGCCACTGTGTATGGCCAGCCCAGGGCAACCCGCACCGCTCCCAAGGCCTGAAACGCTTCCTGGCGGAATAACCAGTATTCCAGCGCCAGCCGGGCGGCAAAGGCCACCCCCCACATGATCGTGACCTCGTTATAAGCAGGCAGCACCTTGGGGTGCCAGTACCAGGCTAATGGCCACCTGCGGGTAATGAAACTCGTCCAGGCCACCAGTGGGCGGTTGAGCACCACACTCACCACACATAGGACCACAGTGACTGCACCGGAGATCAAACCCGGCAGGAAGAAACCAGTATCCGAACCGCTGAGCCATACGAATACCGCGGCCAGCAATACCCCGCCAAAACCGCCAAAGGCATAGACCAAATTTTGTCGTTGGGTGATGCGGTAGAGCGCCAACACCCCGGCAACACCTAAGGCTCCCAACAAAGCAGGATCCAATCCAAAAAGCGGATTGGCGATCAGGAACAGCAGCAAGGGGAGAAATGAGTCCAGCAACCTGCTGGCCCTCCCTGAAAAAACAGTTTTAAATTCTGCTAACAGTTCTTCCAGCTTACTCATTCACCCGCTTTCCCATCCAGAAGTTCTTCCAATCGCCTTTGCTGGCCAGGAGTGCCAGCAGCACGTACAGGCTTCCGGTAAAGAATCCCAGCACCATCATTAATCCCACCCAGACCACAGAACGCACCCAAGATTTCTCACGGTAGATGATCCAGGCCGAAAACAAGGTAAAGCCCGTATACAAATCCACCATCGAGACCACCCCCCACGGGTTTTGCAGCAGTTCGGCACCATCAGCGCTGAAATCTCCAACCGTAAAGCCATACACCAATACCCCGGTCATGGCCAGCACCCCCAGGGCAGCAACAATTTTTGCCGTATTCATCAGAAACAATCTCCTTATAGCATCAAGAGGATGCCAAAAGCCAGCTCAGTGATCGCACTGATCACATTCGAACTCACCCGTGAGTCGTCCACGAAGATGGAAATTGCACGCACAATCGCCATGACAAGATAGGTGATCCCCAGCATTTGATACGTTTCAGGCTTATTAAAATACAATGCAGCTGCGCCTAATCCCACGAATAGCGCTCCCAGGATGGTTCTGATCTCAGTGATGCCGCGCCCACCTTCTACCGCTAAACCGGTGAACCCCAAGACCTTGAGTGGGAAAAATAATGAAATTGCACCAGTGATGATCGTGGCAGCGGCAATCAAGATTCGAATATATTGAAGGGCCATAACCTGCTCCTTTCTAAACGGCATTTAAAAACATTTAAGCTGATTTGGACGGCGGACGCGGAATAAGCACGGGGGTATTGGCTTTGTAGGCCTCATAATCAGGCTGCCCGCCCCACTTTTCATCGGCCCGCGCTTCGAGCATCGGCACACCGCTGATGCGAGTCAGCAGCAGGGTGATAAAGACGGGGGAGATCAGGGTCACCCATTGCCATCCGCTCAGGACCGGCAGGGCAATGATGGTAACGCCGATCCAGAGTATGATCTCGCCAAAATAATTCGGGTGCCGGGACCAAGCCCAGAGCCCGGTCTGGATGAATTTATCCTTATTCTCCGGTGCCTGCTTGAACTTGCTCTTCTGCTGGTCGGCAGCCACTTCAATGCCAAAACCCAGCAGCCACACCACAAAACCCACCAGGGCAAAAAGATCCAGCTCGACCTTGGTTTCAGCGGTGATAGAAGCCAGCGCTGCGGCCAGGGAGAATGTCACCCAGAGCCCTTGCATGGTCCAATAAAGCAAAAAACGGGCAAAAGACTTTTTAGCCTCACGGAAGCGCCGGTCTTCTCCCGCTGCCAAAATGCGCCGGAACAAAAAAGTACCCAGCCGGACAGCCCAGACAGCCACCATGCCGGCCAGCAGCCAGCCGCGGGAATCGACAGCAGGATTCAAGAAAAGGGCTGCTGCGATCACTGAAAGATACGTGATGCTGCCCGTCAGGTCGTAGAATTTTTCGGTCTTCAACAGAAATGCTGGAATAAACGCCACCCACTGGATCACGAACGCGAGGATCACGCCCAGGGCAAACAGCGGCACGCCGAAAGCACTCACCCCTCCCTGGCTGCCTGCTGCAGCCACCCCGGCACCCACGGCGAGAACAAGGATGATGGCGATAAAAGCACGATTTTGATTACCCATTGGTTTTACTCCTTTGATCCCCTTCGACAACTTTTGAAGAGAATGTATTGTGTTCCCTCATACCAACCCCTGGTACGCCTGGCGAAACACCTCATTACCCAGGGTACCCTTCGCGGGGTGGCTGGGATCGTCCGGCAGGTGGGTATACAATGCATGGCGTCCGCTCTCAACCCCATCCAGATGGTATTCAGCGCCAATGGTGACACACAGCGGGACAACCGTGCTCCCCACGGCTTGGATGACCGCCGAGGGCAATTCCCAGGTTGCGGCGGTTACCCTCTTGATGGTCATGATTTAGGCCCGTTTTCTCACCAGTGGAACAACCAGCAAGGCCACAGCCAGGATGCCAGCGCCCCCCCAGGCGCTGGTGGAGACCAGTTGGCTGGAAACCTGCTTTTGCGCGATGCCCACCAAAGCCCACACCAACACCAGCACATACGCCAGGTCTTTTTCCCGCCAATACATTGCCAGCCCAAGCATCATGGCTACCGCCAGCATCACCACGGCCCAAACCTCCGCGGAGAGCCCCCAGCCCCCCCAACCATAATAGAACAATACCTGGGTGACATTCGCCACCATGGCCACAGAGATCCAGCCAAGGTAAATGCTGAACGGCAGCTTAACCAGCCATTTTTGTCTGGTATTCAAGGGTGGGTCAGACTTGGCTAGCTGGATATAGATAAAGAGCAAAGAGGCCAAGATCGTAAACATGAACACCGGGGTGAGCGAGAAGACTTCATAATGCCATAAAAAGATCCACACCGTATTGGCCAGGTTTGAAATCCAATAGGCTGGAGAAATCCTTTCGAGCAGCGAGTTCCCCCTCTGCCCAGGCAAAGCCTGATAGATGGTGAAGGCAATCAGCCCGAGGTAAATGATCCCCCAGATTGAAAACACATAGCCTGCCGGGACGAAATAGATCGCAAAACGATCAGAGATTTCTCCAGTTCCCTGGCCGTTGATGGGTAAGACGCTGGCCAGCACATTCACGGTGAAGGTGAGCAAGGCGGTCAGCACGCTCAGAATTTGATAAACAAGCGACTTTTTCATTGGATCCTCCATCTGCGTCCAGCAGATCAAATAGTCTAGGGCGATTTCGGTTGTAGCCCTTCAGATTTCAGGGCTTCGACTAGCGCAGCACCCTTCTCGTCCGAAAATCTACCACTTTCACGAAAATATATTTTCCCATCGCGTGATACCAGCAGGATATGAATCATTTCTTGCGAGTCAATCCCCATTGAGGATAAGAACTTGGATTTATTCAGGTAAAGGGTAATCGTGCGCTGACGGGCTTTCTGGTCCGGAATCCCTGCCCGCATTCCTTCATTTAACATCAACTGGCCGATAGGGCCCATCCTGTAAACCACAGGTAACTCTACGTAGGCCAGGTTTTCATAATTCTGTTCCATCTGACTGACAAATGGCATCCAAGTATCAATATCCAGTTGCTGCTGGCGATAAAACGCCATCAAGACAAGTGTATACCGGGCCGGAAAATCAGCCGGGAAGGTCAATTTTTTTCTTTTTAGATTTCGTCCTGAAACTTCAGGAAAGATCTTGGATTTCATCATTTATCTCCTTTTCCCCAAATAGTCTGCTAGAAACAACTTGAGTGAAAATATCATAAAAACTGGTGGAACCCACTTAAAGATAATTTGTTTTCCCTATTTTGTCAATATAATGCACATTTTTGGTTGACTTATTTTCAATAATGGATTAAAATATCAGGCATTAAACAAGGATATGTGCAATTATGGCCAGAACAATCAGTAAAAAACCAGTTTATAACCTAAACCTCGTGCTGCAGGAAACCGGTATCAAAGCCGACACATTACGCGCCTGGGAAAGAAGGTATCAGCTCCCCCAGCCTGTACGGACGGACGGCGGACACCGCCTATTTTCGGAATATGACATAGAAACCATCAAATGGCTCATTGCACGTCAAGAAGAAGGCATGCGCATCAGCCGGGCAGTGGATCTATGGAACAATATCCTCAGCAGCGGAGAAGATCCTTTATACTCCCAGATGGCAGACCAGACCAGGAAACCTGCTGGTCCGATCGGCAAACACGAAAGCGAGGCCCTTGAATTTGAGCGCAGCCGTTGGGTCCAGGCCTGCATGAATTTTAATGAAGCGGCCGCAGAGCAAGTGCTGACCCAATCCTTTGCACAGTTTTCCCTGGAAACCGTGTGTGTTGAAATATTGCAAAAGGGGCTTGCTGAGATTGGTTCGCTCTGGTACCAGGGGCGCGCGTCTGTACAGCAAGAACATTTTGCTTCCGAGCTTGCCGTCCGGCGTATGCATTCCCTGATCACTGCAGCACCGCAACCGGTGCGCGACGGCACCATTCTGGTCAGCTGCCCTGCGGGTGAAGAACACATCTTTTCGCCGCTGTTAATTACCCTGCTTTTACGCTACCGCAGCTGGAACGTGATCTACCTGGGAGCAAATGTACCCAAACAGCACTTTAAAGAAACCATTCAAAAAACCCATCCAGACCTGGTAGTTCTGACAGCCATGCGCCTCACCACAGCCGCATCCCTGCGCGAGATGGCTTTTTTCATCCAGGACCGAGATCTTCCAGTGGCTTTTGGTGGCAGGATTTTTAATCTGCTTCCTGACCTGATCAAGAAGATCCCAGGTTACTACCTGGGATCAGACCTGCTCGGCTCAATTTCAGCCATTGAAGAGCTGCTGATAAACCCCTTACCAGACACCGAATTTGCCGAAGTCCCCGAAAGGTTTTCCCAAACCATAGGTCAATTTATAGCAAAGAGACAGCTCATCGAAATTAATATCCAGGATAGCCTGACAAAAAGATGGGGGAGCCAGATAACCTCTCAACCTATCGAGGAAGCGATTAATTACCTTGAACGAAATATCGTCGCGGCATTATCCTTTGGCGACATGGACCTCTTGGGTAACAATATGGATTGGATTGGGGAGCGATTGGCTGCGTACGGTTTCCCGCCAGATTGGAATTTTGCCTTCATTGAAGCATTTCACAATGCACTGGAAAGCCAAATGGGCCAGGCTGGCAAACCGATCACAGCATGGACGGGGAAGATCCTCGCCAGCACACCTTCCAGTAGCTGACATACCTCACTTCTCACGCAAGGAGCATTGACACAATGGCCTCTATCCAGGGCACAGATAAAGAAAACAAACCTTTTTCGATCAGCGATACCAACGCTTTGTGGATCGGCGTGATTTTCAGCCTGCTGTTCACCGGGATCATCTGGTGGTTAGGGCCACTGCTGGATAAAGTGCAGCTCGCCCCAGACCAAGGCGCGTCCTGGTATTACTGGAAACTGCCCAATCCGACCTTCTGGACGCGGGCGACCGCCTGGGGTTTTTATATTCTGCACCAAGTCTCGATGTGGGGACTGATCTATTACGCTCAAACGCGGGTTAAAAAATACTCCTCCACCCTGCATCGGGTCAACTACCTGGCGCTGGGGCTAAACGCCAGCTTTATCTTGCTGCGCGTACTGCAAACCCATTTATGGTACGACGGGCTGGCACAGGATGTTTCCATCTGGAGCTCTCAGACCGCGGTCATCATCCTATTGATCTGGGTGCTGCTGATGGAAAATAACCGCCGCGGCATGTTCTTTGGCAAGCGATTGCCGATCTCCAAGGAGATCATCCGGGTAGCACGCAAATATCACGGCTACTTTTTTGCCTGGGCAACCATTTACACCTTCTGGTATCACCCCACAATTGCCACCAATGGGCACCTGGTGGGCTTTCTCTACATGTTTTTGCTGCTGCTGCAAGGCAGCTTGTTCTTCACCCGCATTCACGCCAACCGCTGGTGGACGTTCTTTTTGGAAGTAGCCGTGCTGATCCACGGCACAATCGTGGCTATATTCCAAGGCGCAAACCTCTGGCCGATGTTTGCTTTTGGCTTTGGGGGTGTATTGGTGATCACCCAGATGTACGGATTAAAACTATCCAAATGGGTGCGCTGGGGATTGCTGGCGGTTTATATTGGTCTGGCACTCTTCATCTACAGCGAGCGCGGCTGGGCAAACCTGAATGAAATCATCCGCATCCCGCTGATTGAATACCTCTCGGCGCTGCTGCTGGCTGGCTTGCTGTGGCTGGGCATGTGGATCGTCCGTAAATTCCGCCGCGAACAACCCGCCGAAGCTTAAATCCAAAAATTTACCTGGATGCCCGAGGTTCTCTCACATCCAATGATGATCACTCATAAAAAAGGAGCGGTTTTGACCGCTCCTTTGATTATGCCTCACCCAGCAGCAAGCTGGACACCACCTGCTCATCCCAGCCAACCACTACCGTGCCGTGGATGTTTAAGGTCGGGGTCACCCGGTTGCCCCCCGCCCACTCCTTGACCTGTTCGGCGGCTTTCAGGTTGGTGGCCACATTCACCTCAATATAGTCAATTCCCCGTTCATCGAACCACTTGCGAGCCTTGACACAGCTCGGGCACCAGCGGGTACAGTACAGCACCACACCCCCCTGGGGCAGTTCTTCTTCCTCTNNATGATCGATGCTGATGCCCAGAACCTGGACATTCCATTCCGCAAACTTGGCTTTCTCTGCCTCGTAAGACGGAATCTGGCTGGTTCAGATCGGGGTCCAGGCTTTCGGGAAGAAAGCCATAACCGTAATCTTGCCAGCCCGGCAAAGATCACTCAGCTGGACTTTTTGTTCCATGTGGCTTTCCAGGACAAAATCTGGTGCAATATCGCCAACGCGTAATTTCATTGAGATTTCCTTATATTTTAGGTTGTCATCCCATCCAATTTATTTTACACGATATTTAGGCCTGGATTCCATTGTCGTCCCCCAACTTGCCCTTGAATTTGTGCGGCAAGCACAACTTTTCCCTCTCATAAAAAACGCCATGCGATCTGCGTATGAAGCCTCTCGATCAACTTCCAGGCATTAGAAATCCAAACCGAGTAAATCTGCGTATATTTTATTGAATTTCTAATATTGAATAAGTTTATCAAAAAAGGAGAAAATAGATTATGAAAAGGTACTTGATCGTTTCATTGGTTTCAATGCTGGTGCTCAGCGTGTTGTTCGCCCTGGGGTCAGCCTCACCCGCCAGCGCAGATGAATCCAAAGTGCTCGAATTCAATACCATGAGCGGGGTGCCAAGGCCGTATACCGGCGGAACCAATGCAATCCGCGGCGTCCCAGGTGGCGGGCTGCCCTGGGTGATTGAATTTGGCAAAGGCACACTCAACCCTGATGGCAAGCTGGATATCCTGGTCAAGGGCCTGGTATTCGATCCGAGCGACCAGGCGGTGATCGACCGCGGAATCGGCGGCATCAATACGGTCCCCAATTTCAAAGCCATTGTGAGCTGTTTGAGCAAGGATGCCAACGGCAATCCAATCACCGTCAATGTTTCGACAGGTCTTTTCCCGGCCGACGAGGCAGGCAATGCCCGTATCAAGGACTTCGTCAGCCTCCCGCAGCCATGTATTGCCCCGATTATTTTCGTTACAAGCCCAGGCGGTGCCTGGTTCGCATCAACTGGTTTCTAACCACATAATTTCCAGGTGACAAAAAGTGATCCCAAAGAAAAATGGGTGGGGTTTACCCACCCATTTTCGTTTGCCTTTGCACCATAATTTTTTCAGTCATCGATTCTTGTGAAGCTTTTTTTTCCGTCCCGGTCAATTTAGATCCCGGATCTCTGGCTGAAAATCTAGCTCCTGGATCAAATTATCCAATTCAGCCAGGGTCAGCGGTCGGTCTGCGCCAGAAACTGCCACCAAAGCTGCCTCCATCATATTGGTACCGAACGAGCGCCCATCAATGGTGGGGGTCGTCGTCACCAGGGTTGAAATTCCCACCTGGCGGAACAGATCGACATCTTCCGGGGTGGTGGTATTGGTAATGATCGACCTGCCGCCCAGTGCATCCGGCAGGTGTTTTTTTATATAAAGGCAGTCTCCGGCGATCACGGAAGCCCACTCATAATAGCGCTGATATTTTGGCACTCTCAGGTCTTGCTTTTCACCGGTGGGATAAATCCAGCTGAATGGAAGCCGCCCGGCAATTGGCATGACGATGGCTGCCAGGGTCTTCAGAGATCGCTCGGAACGCACCGGAAGGGGCAGGCCCAAGCCAAACATCAGGTCCCCAAAGACACACTCAAATTCATGCTCAAAAAAAGACTTGCTCAGCCCCCAACGCTCTGCCCCGGATACCACGAAGGCACGTTTGTGCTCCAATCGACCATCCAGGTGCGCCAAAAGCGCCGGCAAGGCGCGTCCTTCGAGGGTATTTTTGAGGCCAGAACCATCCACGAGCGGGGTGTGCCTGACAAAACGGATCATTGGATGGATTGAGTAGAGCGGATAGAATTTGCCGTCGATCAGCACTCCCAGATCTGTTCCCCCAACGCCGAAGGCATCCACCTTGCCGTCCATTTCCTGGTAGAGTTTGGCTGCAGCCTCCATATCCCCGTCTGTTCCAATGCGTTCTATCAGGACTCGCTGCCCTAATAAATTCACCTCTACGCGCTTATCCCGCTTTTTGGATCCCAAACTGATGCTGACAGCGTGTTTCATCGTAATCCTCGTATCTCTAGGGGTCTTGGAGTATTGTACCCTTTCAGTCCCAATCTTTCCATACGTAGGACAGCGTTGGAATCGCAGATTTAACTGTGGGCGATCCAGGTCTCATGGCATCATGCGGCATGTCGACTTTTATTAAGCTCAAATTTAGCCCAGCAGCTAAGGCCAGATCAGCCTGCCGGATGGTCCAGATGTGTATTGAAAAGCTTTTAGGTTGGAGCGGTTTCAGTGAGCCGGTGGATCAAAGCCAACAATGTACCTAACGAGATCGGTTTTTCCAGGAAATATTCGAACCCCAGTTCCTCAGACAAATAACGGTAGTGCCCATACTCTGAACACATCACTACCTGAGTCCCATGGCGTTCAAATTGGTCTCTAAATTCTTCCAGTAAATCGGTACCCCGCTCGCGCCCCAGGTAGATATCGCAGACAAAAATGGCGTAAACATGCTCTTGCAAGAGTTTGCGAGCGGCCTGGATTGTGGCAGCACCATCGACCTGGTAGCGGCTTTTCCTCAAGGCTTTGGTATAAATCTGGCGCAGCCCGCGGTCATCTTCCATGATCAGAATGCGCCTCTGCTTCTCATTTTCCAGATCCTGTCTTTTCAACGCCAGCCCATCCTTCCTCATCGGCTGGCTGACGACTCTCTGCACCATATGTATTAAATCCAGCATATCAAACGGTTTGGTCAGGTAGCCTTCCGAAAGCCGATCGACCCGCTCTTCCACCTCTTTGGATCCGTAGCCAGTGATCAAGATGGTTTGGATATGCGGCGCAGTTTCTTTGACTTTCGTAATCAAGGACAGCCCATTCTCACCCGGCAGGTTCAGGTCGCTGATCACCAGGTCATAATGTGCCAAAGACAGGAAGCCATAAGCTTGTTCAGCTGAGCCGACCACCTCGACTTCATACCCTCCCTCCGAACCCAAACGTAATGCCTGGGCCAGGGTCCGGGCAAGGTTTACTTCGTCTTCAACGATCAAAATCTTGAGTGAGTGCATATTTATCCACTTTGATATGAGCTGCATTGCTCCCTGATAAATTGTATGAAGTCAGACCAGGCCAAGCATTGGATTTTCATGGGAATAAATTGGGGATTCTCTACAATCGGGAAGCTTCCAACCGAGAGAACATGCAACCTTTCCCTCCATATCTCGTATAGAGAAATGTAAATAATTGTTCGAAATATGTAGTTGGAAAGAATGGAGAATAGAATGAAAGCTAAACTGTATTTCAATGCCAAAACAGGGCGAATGCTGATCGTTTTCGCCTTGACCCTTTTGCTCACCCTAGCCATCACACCAGCAGCCCATGCAGGGGAAGTTATCGAAGGACGGCCAGATGCTGTCCTAGAAGAGGGCGAAACGGTTGAAGATGACCTCTTCATTACCGGTAACCAAGTGCTTGTAGCTGGAACCGTAGAGGGAGACCTGTTTGCCACCGGGGAAGAAATTGTCATCTCCGGTGACGTGTACGGCAATGTGTTTGCCGCCGGAACCTCGGTCACCGTCAGCGGGACAGTTGATGGGGCCTTGCTCTTTGGTGGTTACGACCTGACTCTGGAAGACGGCGCCACCATTCGTCGCAATGTATATTTCGGCGGCTTCAGCTTCCAGGCGATGTCAGACAGCCTGGTAAACCGCAGCATTTATGGCGGCGGTTACCAGATGATCCTGGATGGAACGGTTGCACACGACATCACAGCTGGTCTTGGGGCGCTTAAACTGAGCGGGCCAGTCGGTGGCGATGTCAATATTGAAATTGGGGAACCTACCACCAAGCCTGATGTCAACGTCATCGTAGGGCCAGGCACACCTGTGGTCAAAGTACTTGATCCTGGCTATGAAGTGGAAGAATCGCTGGTCGATGGAGACCTGAATATCAAAGTCACGCGTATCGAAACCGACTTTAACTATGTTCCTGACTTCACCATCGACCCCGCCTATTTGGCCCTGCAACAGATGCGGCGGCGCTTTGGCGAATTTGTTGCTTTGATGTTGGTGGGGATGCTCGGGCTTTGGCTGATGAAAGATACCCTGTTGAAAGCTGTTCAGGAAGTAAAAAGCAATGTCGGGATGGATACTGTTTGGGGCATAGTAGTCTACTTACTCTACATCCCGGTGGTTTTAGTGGTCATCTTCGTGCTGGTCATGCTGACGATCTTGGTAAGCATCCTGACCCTGGGCAGCCTGACGGGAGAGATGATCACCTTGGGCAGCTTCACCTTCTTTGGCCTGACAGGGTTATTTGGCATAATCGCCGGCTTGGTCACCAAAGTAATCATTAGCTACCTGGTGGGTCGCTGGCTGCTGGAAAAAGCCAGCCAACTTTCCTTCGCAAACTACTGGCACCATGTCGGCGCACTGGCCATCGGTGTCTTCCTCTATGAAGTACTGCGTGCCATTCCGCTGGCCGGCTTCATGGTCATGCTGTTGGTCGTCGTGATTGGAACCGGTGCGCTCTTCGTCCTGGCCAAGAATGCCCTGCAGAAGAAAGGGCCTGCTCAGCCCAGCGAAGTTGAGTTCACACCTGTCTAATTTGATTGGAATAAGGTTGACCTGACGGATGCAAGAGGCGCAGCATGCTGCGCCTCTTGTTTTTGGCGTGAACTGCGAAGCGGACAGGAGTACGCAGGCGGCACTGCTGTTATAATGCTGTCATCTATAGGCAAAGGAATCAAGCCCACAATGACCATTACACCCCGCAAATGGCACGGCCTGGTAAAATCTCTGGCCGCAACTCCTTTTGGCTCCTGGTTGCTGCCCAAACTTTTACACCGTATCGACATGCTGCTCTTCAGGATCACAAGCAACCGCATCTGCCTTACCAGCCTGCTTACAGGGCTGCCCGTGATCATCCTGACCCACACCGGCGCAAAAAGCGGGCTGCAGCGCCAGCTTCCCCTGGTTGCGCTTCAAGATGGCGAAAAGCTGATCCTGATCGCGTCTTATTTTGGCAGCCAGCGTCACCCGGCCTGGTATTTCAACCTCAAAGCCAACCCACGCGTCGAGGTCTCCCGCGGCAAGCAAACAGCCCATTTTATCGCCCGACAGGCACAGAACGAAGAGCGCAGGCTCTACTGGAGCCTGGCCGAACAGCACTATACCGGATACCATCTATACCAAAGCAAGGCCGGCAGCCGCGAGATCCCTGTGATCGTGCTGGAACCACTGGATTCCGCTGACAAATAACCCAAGCCAACCGTCAAAATGGGGGAAAGCCAAGCCGTTCTCATCTGACTTTAATGGTTTTTACTTGACTCTGCGACCAATATATTATACAATTCAATCAATGATACAATGATACAATAGGTACAAAGATACAATTAGTCATTTCCCTAAAATGAAAGGAGGATGGGTACCAAAAATGAAAATAACTGTTGACCTGACCGATCATGTACCCATTTATATTCAACTGATGAACCAGGTAAAACANNCTGGATGAAGAAAGCATCATCTCCACTCAGCACGGGCGAGGCACCTTCATCCTTGAACCTGCATCTGAAGAAAAATTCAGGCGGCTCCGACGCAAAGACCTGAAACGGCTGCTGGTCCACTTTCTCAACGAAGCCCAAACCCTTGGCTTCGGGACAAAAGACGTACGCTCGATCTTTAATGAATTCCTTGATCAATGGGATGAGACGGGTTCTCCGCCAGACCCATACGAGGTATAGGTTTGTCTAGAATTAATCCAGGAGGATTACAATGAATAGAAATTTAGCTATGTTGCAAACTCGCCCGATGGGCCCGCGGAAAGAACCCAGCCGGATCAATGGGATCTCTGGGACTCTGTTCGCCATTTTCCTCGTCATCTCTGGCGTTGGCGCGGTTGTGCTTGAAGTGCAAGGATTTTCCGATATCACAATCGCTGTCTTCGTAGTGGTTACGTTTTTGATTGGGCTGTATCTGCTCTTTGCCCTAAAAGTTGCCAACCAATGGGAGAAAGCGGTTGTGCTGCGGATGGGTAAGTTCCGCGGACTGAAAGGGCCCGGTGTGTTCTGGGTCATCCCGATCATCGATACGATCGCCGGTTGGATCGACCACCGTGTGATGGTCTCTCCCTTCAGCGCTGAAAAAACCCTCACCAAAGATACTGTGCCGGTAGACGTAGATGCCGTGCTCTTTTGGGTGGTCTGGGATGCCGAGAAAGCAGCCCTAGAGGTTGAAGATTACCGCGTCGCCATCACCTGGGCTTCACAAACCGCCCTGCGTGAAGTGATCGGGTCGCTGGATCTGGCCGATATCCTGATCGGCCGGGCCAAGATGGACGCCGAACTGCAGCGCATCATCGACCAGCGCACCACGCCCTGGGGCATCAGTGTACAGTCCGTCGAGATTCGAGACATCGTCATCCCGCATGAACTTGAAGACACCATGTCCCGCCAGGCCCAGGCTGAACGTGAGCGCCAAGCGCGCGTCATCCTTGGTGAATCTGAGAAGCAGATCGCCGAATCATTTGCCGAAGCCTCGGTGGCATACCAAAACAACCCGACCGCGCTGCATCTCCGAGCCATGAACATGCTCTTTGAAGGCTTGAAGGAAAAAGGTGCCATGGTAATCGTCCCAAGCTCAGCCGTGGACACGATGAATCTTGGCGGATTGAGCGGCATGATCTCATTGGCGCAAAACAATACGCCCAAAAACGAAAAATAATCCCCGGGGATATGGCTGGAAAAAATCAAGTCACATCCCTGGAGAAAACCCGATATTTATCCTTTGACCAGAGCTATTGTTTTGACATCGCAAATCAATTCAAAACCCAATGGTATGTTGCTGGCAATCGATTCATGCTCTGCCAAAAGAAAACAAGGCTCACGATCTCCTGCCCTGTTTCACGTGAAACACCCCAGGTCAACATGAATACAATCATTGAAACAAACAAACTCCAACGCACTTTTGGCGAGCACAAAGCCGTGGACGGAATCACGTTTCACGTGAAACAAGG
>DNGN01000060.1 GCA_003486225.1 Chloroflexota bacterium | reverse complement strand
TTGGCGCGTGGGGCGGCTCGATGGGTGCAGCGACCATGATCCGCGCAGCAACTCAATTTCCTGAGATCGAAGCCCTGGTGGCAGACAGCCCCTTCACCTCGCTGGAAGACGAACTGGACCTGCGTGTTCCATACCCACTGCTGAATCCTCTGATCCGCTTTTTTACCGAACGTGAAACTGGCCTCCGTCTGGACATGGTCGACGCTCTCGAAGAGATCGCCCGCATCAGCCCGCGCCCGGTATTTCTGATCCAAGGGCTGGCTGACACGATGGTGCCGGTCGATTCCGCCCAGCGCCTGTACGATGCCGCTGGAGAACCGCGCCAGCTATGGATGGAAGCCGACGTTCCCCACCTGAATATGTACTCATACCACGAAATAAACTACACCAAGCNNTCGTTTTCCCCCAGAGCACTGCGAATCACATCGAGGCCGGCTTCCAAGCGGTCGTCATCTACGCCGGAAAACAGGGTTACCACACCGCTGCGCAAAAAACCACCTGTAGAAGCGATGCGTGTGACGCGAAAATCAGCCGATGTCAATTCTCGGGTGACGGTATCCGCATCTGAATCGCTGACGATAATGACGATCATCTTCATAATCAGATCCGCTCGAATTGGTCGACTTTCAACACGAAGATAGATGCCCGTTTCAATCCGGGGTCAATGGACGGAGCGCTGTTCTCCCGAATGATCTGCTTGGCATCTTCAACACAGTCGCTGCTGGTGCCGATGAGCAGGGTGTCCTTCCCGCGGCGCAAAAAACCGCCTGTTGAGGCGATACGCGTCACGCGGAAATCCTCTTCAGTGAGCGCATCCAATATATTCTCGCTGTCGCTGTGCTGGATTATGGCAATAACCAGCCTTTTCTCAGAACTCATCGTAAGACTCCACCTCGAACGTGAATATCGTCGCTCCGCTCACAGTTACGCTGGTGGGCAGCGCTGCCGGGAAAGACGCGGTCGGCAGGAAACTGGATACGAACTCAACCCGCCGCCTGCAAATGGCCTGTAAGGCTTTTACAGCAGTCTCCGCCTGTCCTTCCGGAATTCCGATCAACAGGGTGACGTTCCTTTGGCTCAGGAATCCCCCCGTGCTTGGCAGGTGTGTAACCGTGTATCCGAGCTTTCCCAAAACGCTCTGGACCTGCTCAAGGTCTTGATCCTGGATGATGGCGGTGATCAACTGGTTGATATCTTTTGTGGAACCGTACTGGAGCAATTCCGGCCAGGAAAGACTTTGCTCGCTCAGGGCAACATCAACCTCACTGACCAACTGGGAATAGGTTTCTTCAGAGATCACGCCATCGCGGAGCAACCCGGTCAATGCGCTGCGCTGTGCACGCAGGGCTTCACGCCGCGCAGTGTCCAACTCCTCAGCTTCCATGGCAGGATCGGAGGTTACAACATCCCGGACTGCATCCACAAGAGCTTCATTTTGTTTTTCCATGATCGAAGCCATTCGCTGCCAAGTATGTTCGGAGATCAATCCCTGCTGGTTCATGCGGCGCAAATACTCGTAGGCGGAGCGGGCAGCTACAAAGCGCGCATGACGTTTTTCATATTCGTCCTGGAGTTCCGAGCGCTGTACAAGTTGGAGCACCTTGATGAGTCGATCCATGGAGATACCTTGAACGAGCAGCGTGAAAAGCACCACACCAAAGGCCATATTCCTGANNTTTCAACGTACTCGACTTGTGATGGGATTGTCAGCACAAGGGCCAGGGCAATCGCTCCGCGCAGGCCGCCCCAATACATGACATGTTTCCACTTGGTCGTTATCTCACGACTGAACAAGGAAAAGCCGTAAATTCCCAGCGCCCTGGCAACCAGCACAGCGAGGATCGCAACAGCGATTGCTGGAAGGTCGCTGACCATGTCGGTGATATCAATCGTGAGACCGATGAGCAGGAAGATGACTGAGTTTGCCAGAAAAGCAGCATATTCCCAGAAATTGAAGACTACTACACGTGTGGTTGCAGACATACCGTGCGGGCCTACATTCCCGTTTACAATGCCCGCAGCAACGACTGCCAGCACACCACTTACTCCCAGCAGATGCTCACCGACCAGATATGAGCCGAAGGCGAGAACGGTGGTCAAAGTGGTTTCAACCAGCGGATCGTCGATGCGACCAATAATCTGCGAAGCGAACATGCCTAAAACAATGCCTGTTACGACGCCTCCCCCCGCCACCCGGACAAATTCCGCAATCCAGGAGAAGATACCGGAATTGGCTGTCAATGTAGAGCTTACTCCGTGACCAGAAGAAACCCCCGCGATTGCCAGCACGATGTTAAACATCACGATGGCTGTGCCATCATTGAAGAGACTTTCTCCTTCCAGCAAGACCTGCAAGCGCTTGGGTGCGCCTAATCTACGGAAGAGTGCGACCACGGCAACCGGATCGGTGGCGGCAATTAAAGCCCCAAAGACCATGGTCAATTGTAAGGCGATTCCTGTCCCCAGGCTGACAACCCCGCCGACCACCAGCGTGCTCAGGATCACGCCGGGGACGGCCAACAAAAGAATCAGTCCCAGATCGCGGCGCAAATCTTCCAGGCGTAAATGAAACGCAGCTTCAAAGATAAGGGGCGGCACCAATAGCGACAGGATGATCGCCGGCGAATTCGAGATCACTTCGGCAACTTCTGCTGGCAGGTCGAACATGGCAGTGAAGAGCAAACCAATTACAACCAGACCTACCGTGTACGGCAGCCGAAAACGCTGCATAAAAATCGCTACCAGTGATGCCACCAGCAGCAGGGCTATCAAAACTTCTTCTGCAACAACTAAATTGTTTTCCATCAATTACCTATTGTTCGAGGACACAGGGGGTGGAATTTTCTACACGTGTGCTTTTCCCATTTGGAAAGGTGATCTGAGTGTATTCCATCGCCCGAATGATCTTCAGTCCCCTGAACTGTATTGTAACCGACCAGGGGAAGGGGTTTGTCCCTTCAAGGCGCACTTTTTTGTCAGATATGATCTGCACGCCAAGTGTTTGCAGGAATAATCCCACTGGAACCAGCCCGTTGAGCGCATTGCGTTCTCCAAGACCTTGCCCTGTCTGGGCATGATAACGCTGGTAAAAAGCGCTTCTCTCTTTCAAGTTGTTGATCACGGCCGCCATTATTTTGGTGAATATGCTCGCTGCCTCTTCACGGAATCCATATGCAAGCAAGCCTTCAGCGACCAGCAAATTCCAGGGCAGGTGAACACTCATACAAACGGAAGTTGTTTCCTCGTTTGAAAGCAGCGGGCAGGCCGGGATTCCGAACGGCTGGTCGAATCGGTTCGTATCCAAAATTGTTCGTCTAAGCAGGGCTTGCGAGCGTTTCCGGTCAGGGATGCCAGCCCAGAGCGGAAGCAACAATGTGTGGTCTTCGGTGGTGCAATCTACCGTGCTTATAATGACCTCATCTTTGGGGTCAATATTTTTTACCTGGATCCAATCGATCTGGCCATGCGCCTTCTCGCTGGTGGCTACCAGCCCATTGTGATGCCAGCGGAAATGTGCCCCACTGATGACTTCGCTTACCTCTTCGGAAGCGTGCTTCCCGACAATTATTTCCGGGCGACTCGCTCCAGGCTTTTGAGCCTGCAACTGTACCAACAACCGCACCGGCTTTTTAGACTCTTCCTGCAATTTGAGCGTGCCGGGACCTTTCAATTTACCAAGCAACCTACCTTTCAAGCTCAGGCCCGTTTCGCGGTCGCTATAGCGATACAGGGCGGTAGCCTCATTCCAGAGCCCATCAACGCTCACCTTGATTTTTTTAGCCTGGCGTTCGAGCAGGGTGACAGCATCACCCCTGTCTGCTTTCTCGGCCATTTTCACCAGGATTCTGGCTTCGTTGTAGAGCAGCGCTGCCAGTGCCGGGCTGTGAAGGAAAGTGATATCTACACCCATAGACCAGGAATGTCCGGTATCGAAGAGGGGATTTTCTTCATAACCGGTTTGGTATGGATACGTCCATTCTGGCAGACCGTCTTTGTTCCGGTCGTTTGCAGGGGAAAACCAGACCCAAAAGAAAGATAGCAGCTTTGGGAAGATTCCTTTGAGAAAGTCTTCATCTTCGGTAGCCTGGTACAGTTTCCAAGCCAATGCAGCCAGAATGGGCATGGAAAGGTGGCGTCCGCGCTGCCCCCCAAGGCCGGGTTTACCATCGATGTCGCCGTTTTTTTCCTGAACAGATATGAAATTTTCCAGCACGCCACGGATCAATGCAGGTTTCCCGATCAGCACATTAGACAGATAGTAGGCTTCCAGCGCCGACTGGCCACTCCAAGAAGCCGGGTAGTCATACCCGTTTCCGCTGGGTGAGTATCCATGGTCGGGTTGGCGCGCCTGCACAAAGGATGGTTTCGGCAAATGTTCATTGGCTGGGAAGAAAGCCCCCAGCGCCGTTTGCTGGCTGAATGCCATGGCAGCATTCCAATCTTCATCAGGGGTTTGGATCTGGAGCGTGTCGCGCATATTTATCATCTCAATCCTTGCGCGTTCAGCATCCCAGGGTTGGGCGGCGATCAGGCGCGCTTGCTCAAAGGATTCTTGATGAGATACGGCAGTAGCCTGTGCCCAGGTGAGCTGGCGCGTTTCCATTGGATCAAGATCGAGGATAACTGCCAGGGATGGCTGTGGACCCGGGCCGGATTCCGGTCCACCGGTCAGGAACAGCGTTGGTATGAGTTCGCCGGTTTGCCCGACCAGCACATTGACCAACTGCATCTGTGTGTGTGCCATAGCGTGCCCACCGGTTGGAACGAGCACAGAGCACATTTCAAAGCGGATACTCCGTTTGCTGGGAAGCTGGTTGGTAATGATGAATCGCCCGCAGATCGCGGTGGAACGAGGCACGCGGACCTCGTAGGAGACAAACAGCCCATTAAAGGGGGAAAAAGTAAGCCCGATAAAATTTGAATACAGCTTCTGGACCGTGATGGGTTCAGAGAATTGGGATGGACTGGTGACCACTTTTCCCCCTTCGGCGAATCGGGGGAAGAGACGCATGGAGCGAGCCCGCAGGCCAAAGGTAGTCTGGAGCGAAAGCTCGGCCTGTTCGCTCACATCCATCTCCATTTCCCAGATTTGATCGTTGATATAATCCGGGGCACACAGGCGCATATCCGCCGCGAGGGTAAGGTTTAGAGGGTCTGAGGGAGCGAGAGACCATTCGCGCATGGTTATATTGTACGGGGAGTTGGTGTCTAGGTCAAAGATATGTTTGCCTGTGTTAAAATTTTAAGCGAAATCTCGTGATCTTTCGGAGGCCAAGATGATTGTTAAAGAATCAATGAAGACCCAGATCATCACCGTGCTGGATACGGATGACCTGGGCACAGCTGCGAAGTTGTTCGTCAAACATCATGTGGGCATGTTGCCGGTTGTAAACGCCAGCGGGGTACTGGTAGGGGTATTGCAGTTACGTGATCTGATCACGTTGGTTATGCCGTCCTTCACACGCTTGATGGAAGATATCGATTTTGTGGGATCCTTTGGGGCAGCTAGTGAAATCCAGCCAACGATAGAAGATGTTAAAAAGAGAGTTTCTGAGGTGATGGAATCTCCTTTTTGCGTAAAAGAAACAGGCGGGCTGACACGCGCTTTTACCCAATTGCATCACCATAATCTTACCGACCTGCCCGTGGTGGACGAGAATCATCACTTGGTGGGGATTGCTTCACGCGTGGATATAGGCACTGCCATACTCAAGCAATGGGAAATTATCACTGGAGATTAATATGACTGCTTCGATGATCGTATCGAGTGTTATTTTTGTTGTTGCGCTGATATTGATCTTCACGGAGAAGATGAACCGGGGTATCACCGCTTTTGCTGGCGCCGCCCTGATGGTCGGGGCTGGAACCGCCATGGGGTTCTATTCGCAAGATCAGGCAATCGAGGCCATTGATTTCAATACGCTGGGACTGTTGTTCGGCATGATGGCTCTGGTTGCCTTGCTGGAGCCGACCGGCTTTTTTGAATACCTGGCTATATGGGCAGCCCGCTTTTCCAAAGGGCAGCCTGTGCGTTTAATGGTCCTGCTGGGAACAGTGACCACGGTGTTATCCATGTTCCTGGATAATGTCACAACAGTTGTCTTGATCGCACCGGTAACGGTGTTGATCAGCGAAATTTTGGGGGTCAACCCGGTTCCTTATTTGATGGCCGAAGCCTTGCTCTCTAATACAGGCGGCGTGGCCACACTGGTTGGTGACCCGCCCAATGTGGTCATTGCCTCAGCCGCGGGTTTCTCATTCAACGATTTTCTCTCAAATTCTCTGCCGATCGTTCTGGTGGCCTGGTTCGCGGCTCTCTTCCTGCTGCGCTTCCTGTTCCGGCATGATCTGATGGTGACACCAGCGAACAAGGACGCCGTCTTACAACTCGACCCCAACGAAGCTCTGCATGACCGCAAAACAACGCAGCGGGTACTGATTGTCCTGGGAATTGCGATCTTTTTCTTCTTTGTCCATCATAATCTGCACATTCAACCGTCACTTATCGCGATGGGTGCGGCAGCAGTTGGTCTGGTGTGGGTACAGCCCGATCTGCACAAAATGCTGCAGCGCATTGAATGGAATGTGTTAATTTTCTTTGGGGCTTTATTCGCCATGGT
>DNGN01000068.1 GCA_003486225.1 Chloroflexota bacterium | reverse complement strand
ATGGCACAACCATTCTAAAATATGAGAACCAGGCGTACAGCTTCCAGGTCAAACAAGCCGATTATTATGACTGGGTCTATGTACCGGTGATGTTCAACCCCGCCAGCATTGTGTTCGATGTCTGGGGCCTGCCAGGTGAACAACACGGCACATTCGGCGTATTTTGCCAGTATCAGGACCCTGCAAATTATTATTATGTGGAATTTGACCTCGAGACCAGGGAAGTTATGATCGGCATTATTGAAAATGGCGAATTCGTCCCGTTGTACGAACCAGAGCAGGACGATAATTACTGGATCTCGGTGGATGCTTTCTCCCCTCTGCCAGAAGAAGTCAATACCATCGCCCTGGACTGCCAGCCAGAAACCATCACCCTGACTGTCAATGAGGATCTGGTGCGGAGAGTTATCATCCAAAAGCCCTTCACATCGCCGGGGGTAATGGCATTATTCGTTTACGCGCTCGATTTTGCCGGGCCAGATGGCTACAAGCTTTATTTCGATAACGTAACGATCCGCTGAAGTCAGTGAGTTGAATGGAAGGTGAAACAAACGAACCAATTTCAAAGGAGGTAGCCTGTGACTCCCAACAAAAGTTTGCAGATCGGTGATTTAGTGACATTCCTTAAAGCAGACCTGGCAGGCAAAGTCGGCATTGTATCCCGGCCAATACTTAAAAATAGAACCGGTCATGTTTTGGTACACGTCGATGGCACCATTCTTGGACGCGATGTATCCCCGGATGATGTGGAGCCAGCAGGCCATAGCAGTGAAGGATTTGCCCAGCTTGGATATCTATTGATCAAACTTGGCAGCCATGTGATCGAAAAAAAACTGCTTGTGTACCGCACCTGATCCCGTCTGCTGCCTGAAGGGATATTTCTGGCAAAAAATGCACGAAAAACATTCATTTCATCAAATTCCTGCTACAATGGATTCATCAAATCATCGTGTTGAATTTCAATCTTTGGAGGCCATATGAACTTAGATAAAATTCGCGCCAAAATGATCAGCAGTGTCTGGCAAGCTGTTGCCCAGAGCGGGGTTGACCTTTCGGCTGTCCCCGCAGAGCAGCAGGAAAAATTGGTCGGCAAGATTGCTGATGCCGTTTTAGTGAGCATGGATCAGATCATGGATGAGGAATACCAACCCACCCCTGAGGCGACCCCTGCCGCAGCGGACGGCACCGAAGAGCACATCCTTTGGCAGGGCAGGCCATTCCTCTCGCTGGTAGAGCATTACACACTCACCACGGAACGGCTCAAAGTGACTCGCGGCTTAGTCGGCCGTAAAGTGGAAAATTTCGAACTGGTGCGCATGCAGGATATTGACTACAAGCAAAACATTGGCGAACGCATCACCAATCTGGGTGATATCACCATAAAGGGGCAGGATGCCTCAAACCCAGAAATCGTCATGCGCAATATTGCCAAACCGGAGGAAGTCTACGAGATCATGCGCAAAGCCTGGCTGGAAGCGCGCAAACGCCATGGGCTGCAGTTCCGGGAATTTATGTAAACCGCAATTCTCTTTAATACCCTCTTAGGAATATTTTTTTCGAACAATCCCTAAATATCCTACTGGAATAACCTGCCCAGGTGACTGTAAATATCACTTGGGCTAGTTTTATAACATTGGTCCAGTTGTCCAATTAATTAAGCAAAAGGATATCTATAATTCTGACACCTTTCTTGGAACTATTTCCAGGATGTTTCAGTTTATACTGATAAAATATTTTCCGACCAATGAATACGACCAGAGAAAAATGGTGGAGATTTTCAGTACTTTGGAGGTGATTTGATGAAAGAACAGGTTTTGAGACTGGTCAAAAGTTATCAGGGATTACTCATCCTGCTCATCTTTATCAATATTGTTATCGGGCTGATATGGGTCACAGATTTTGGGATTTCTATTGACGAAACAGAGGTCTATGAAGCCGCCTTCCACCGATTTAAAGCCTATCGTACGGGCTCTGTGCCGGAAGATTTTTTTATCTTGAATAAATACAGTCATGGGGCAGGATATTATGTTGTCGGCAAGGTTATATCAGAGGTTTTTGAACGAATTTTTGTCAACTGGACCATGTTCGATCAGTGGCATTTTACTCATTTTCTATTCTTTCAACTTGGTGGGGTCTTTATATTCATGCTGGCTAACAAAATGGTCAGCGGTTGGGCATCCTTGGGGGCAGTCATTCTGTTCTTCTATCAACCTGTTCTTTGGGGGCATGCCTTCATCAATCCTAAAGACACGCCTTTTATGACCCTGATGCTGGGGGCACTCGTCTTGGGTATCTATGCCGGGGACCAGCTTCCTGCCTGGATGTCAAATCAGCACAACGATAAAGCCGTACCGGAAAATAATTCCAAAACCAGAATAATCAAAATAATGCACCAGTTGGCTTCAATTCTTCAGATCAGATGGTTTTTGCCGACAGCAGTTCTGCTTGCACTTTGCAGCTCAACCCGGGTATATGGGCTTTTTGTTTGGGTTGCTATCGGGATCTATTGGGTGTTCAAAGCTGGCAAAAAAGCAATCATACCCTGGATAAGCCTATTAATAATTTCTGGCTTATTGGGTTTTGCACTCTGGCCGGATCTGTGGTCCGCGCCTAAAGAAAACTACCTGGCATTCTGGTCTAATGTTTTCTCTTTTAGCGGCTGGAACGGGAAAATATTATTCGCGGGCGATATCTACAATAAGACCAACTATCCCCGCAGTTTTCTGCCGGTTTTATTAAGCCTAAAGTTTACCGAACCCCTGATGATCTTATTCTTGATCGGGCTAATCGGAGCTATCATTTGGGTGGTTCAAAAAAGGGCAGACTGGGTGCTGTTCAGTTTACTCGCTATCTGGTTTTTCGGTCCAATCCTGCTGGCCGTCATTTTTCACCCAACAATATATAATAATATCCGGCATTTTCTGTTTATTCTTCCGCCAATCTTCATTTTTGCAGCGATTGGGCTGGAAATCCTCATCCAAAGTCTGAAAGGCAAATACTGGCGTTTGATCCTACCCATCCTGGTTGCACTCCCAGGGATCTTTACTATCATCCAACTTCATCCCATGGAGTATATCTATTTCAATCGTATTGCCGGTGGTGTAGAAGGAGCTTTCCGTGAGTACGAATTGGACTATTGGAGAACTTCCTACAGGGAAGCGGCTGAGCTCATAAATTCATGGGCACCTCATGGAGCAGCAGTTGGGATCTATCTTAATTTTGATTTGATCGAAGACTTTCTAAGGGATGATTTTTCTACACGATTCGTTCGGGGTGATAATTTAGGGAATTTAGAATACCTAATCATCTCAACCAATTTAAATTATGATCAAGAACTGGAAGCTCTTTTGCCTCAAATCAGGAAGGTCGATCAGGTCGAAAGATACGGCGTGCCCCTGACGGTCATCTACGAAGTATTAGAAGAATAAAGTTTTCCAGAAGCTTCTCTGGATCATTGGTGTTTGTTTACCGAGTAGTTTCATCCACCCTTTGTTCCAACCTGGCACCCGCCCGGCTGTGAAGGACCAAAAATCCTGCAATCGCCAGAGCGCAGCTAATGCCGCAGGCAAACCACAACCACTCAGGGTTAGGGCCATCCAGGATCAAACCAGCCAAGCCCGGCCCAAAAATCGATGGCAGCACCCAGGAGAGCCCGAAGAAAGCCATATAGCGGCCGCGCAATTTTTGGGGTGCGAAATTCGCCACAATTCCCTGGGCTGTTGGCAGCAGCACCATTTCCCCAATGGTGATCAGGACCATGGCTGCCAGGAACAGCGCGTATCCTGAGACATAGCCGTACATGGTGAGCCCCACCAGGTAGAACGAGGTCCCCAATGCCAACACCAGAATTGGCGGTCTTTCCCTCATCCTGGAGGTGATCCAGAATTGGAACAGCACAACCAGGCTGGCGTTGATACTCATCAAAGAGCCGTACCCGCTTTCGGGAAGGCCGTGGACATCTCGTAAAAAGACAGAAAGCGTGCTGTAAATCTGTCCATAGGCCAGGGTACTGAAGATCAAACAAACCACAATCGCCAGATACAGCCGGTCCTTGAATACCTCTGCATAGCCCAAAATTGTCTTGAAAATACTTTCTGGCTCTTCTGCCGACTCCACCTCGGGTTTGGTCTCCGGAATAAAGCGGAATACGATGCCAGCCACGATCAGGCTTGTAATCGCGTCGATTACAAACACGATCATGTAAGAATACCCGGCCAAAAAGCCTCCGATGGTCGGCCCAAGGATCCAGGCCAAATTTCCCGCCATCCGCATAAAGCTGTACCCCTCGGCACGCCGCTCTTCTGGAAGCAGGTCTGCAACCATGGCTTGATGTGCTGGTCCGGCAACATCTGAGAGCAGCCCAACAAACACAGCCAGGGTGAAGAAAACAGAAAATTCTCTTACCAAGCCAAACGCGATGCTGCTGCAGGCACTGAAGACCAGCCCAAACAAGACAATCCCTTTGCGTCCGAATTTGTCTGTCAGGGCTCCTCCAATGATGCTGCCGATGAAGCCAAAGAAAGAAAAAGATCCCAGCAGCACCCCGGCCTGGGTCATACCCACATCAAACTTCTGGGTAATATACAGCGAGAAAAAGGGAAAAATCATCGTCCCACCAAGGCGGTCGATAAAGGCAGATAATACCAAGATCCAAAACTTGGGTGAAAAACGTTGGTACGTCGTGGTTATCCGTTTAAACATCTGGCAGCATTATCCACAAATAAAAATGTGGCTCCATTGATCAAGTGATGAAAACTTCAATTCAGCTCTCCATGCCAAATGCGCTGCATCTCTTCCGAGGTTCGCAGCAGGTCATCCAACTGGCCCTGGGCTTCCATCCGCCCATCCTTGAGCACGATAATATGATCTGCCCGCCGCAGGGCGATCCGGCGGTGCGAGACCACCAGGCAGGTGGCACCTTGCTGCTCGAAGACCCGTTCCCAAAGGGTGCGCTCGGTTTCCACATCCAAAGCGCTCGACAGATCATCGAACACCAGCAGTTCCGGTTGGCGCACGAACATGCGGGCGGCTGCGGTGCGCTGCATCTGCCCACCGGAAAGCTTGACCCCTTTGGGGCCTACCAGCGTATCCAGGCCGTCCTCCAATTCTTCCAGATCCCGTTCCATCACGGATTGATAGATGGCCAGATAGACCTCTTCCTCCGATTTATCCAGTCCCAGCAGGATATTATTGCGCAGCGTGTCCGAGAACAGGCGCGGCACCTGAGAAGTGTAGGCCGCCCGCGGAAAGATAAAGAAATCGTCTGGGCGGGTGACCGGCTGGTTGTTCCACAGGATCTCACCTTCGTCCTTCGGCAGCAAGCCCAGCAGCACCCGCAGCAAGGTCGTTTTACCAGACCCTACCCGGCCGGTAACAACCACAAATTGGCCTCGCTGCACGGAAAGGTCAATATTCTGGATGCCCTTTTGCGTGCCAGGGAAGAGATAGCTCAAATGGCTGGCCTTCAAATGCTGCAGCAAATCCCGGTCGGTGCGTTCCTCATATACCACCTGTGGGAACTCCCCTTCCTGGTAAACCGGCCCAAATTCTGTCAGCGCTTCCTTGGTGGCACCCTCCATCAAACGCCCCATGCGTTCCACCGAAATGCCGATCTGGCGGTAACGGGCTACCAATAAACCACTGAAGGCAGTCAGGTCGGTGATGAATTCCAAATAAAAGGTAAACAGGGCAAAATCGCCCACCGTAAACTGGTTGTCGCGCATCGCCTGCCCTGCCAGGATCAGGATCACCCCGGTGCCGATGCTGGCCGTATTCACAAACAAGGAGTGTAAAATTTCGTTGAACAGCCGGTCCTTAAGCGAATAATCCCGCCGGTCGTCGTTCAAACGTTCAAAGCGCTTGATGACGCTCTCTTCCGCCCCGGCGACCTTAATTGCCTGGACCGAGCCGAAAAATTCGCCAATGAAACCCACCACGATCCCGGTTGCCCGGCGGCTGGCCCGGCGGTAGCGGTCGATACGGCTGGGGG
>DNGN01000221.1 GCA_003486225.1 Chloroflexota bacterium | reverse complement strand
CGAGCGGCCATGGCAAAAGCCACCACCCCTAACACCAGGTTGAAGGCCAACTGTGCAACCACCCGCACCCAGTTATCCGTCAGGCGCGTGGCATAATCGATCAGCGGCATCCCCATCAGCAAGATCAGCGAAAGCGGCACCATGAACTTCCAGTTCAGGTTCATCAGCTGGTCGATACGAACCCGCGGGAAGGTCAGGCGGGACCAGATGATCACCAAATAAAAGAAACTGGTCTTAATCAGGAAGTAAACCAGGCCCAGAAGCATATAGCGATCAGCCCAGGGGCCATGCCAGCCGCCAAAGAACAGAATGGCCATCAGGGCGGCGAAGGTAAACGAGTGCAAAAATTCGGCTGCCTGGAAAAGACCAAACTTGATGCCCGAATATTCGACATGGTAGCCAGCGACAATCTCGGATTCCGCTTCCAGCAGGTCAAAGGGAGCCCGGCCAACTTCGGCCAGAGCGCTGACGAAATAGATGACAGCAGCCAGTGGGGCCATGACAATGAACCACACCCCACCCTCGACCTGTGCCTGCACGATCGAGTTGATGCCCATATTGCGGGCCAGGAAAACCGGCACCAGCAAAGAAAGGAACAGGGGCACCTCATAAGAGATGAGCTGGGCAACCCCGCGGAAGGCACCGATCAGCGAATATTTATTATTCGAAGACCAGCCAGCCATCATCACGGAGATGACACCAAAAGACCCCACTGCGGCGATATACATTACACCAACACTGAGGTCTGCTCCAATCCACTTCTCGGTGAATGGGATCACCGCCCAGGCCATTAACACAGAGAATACGGCGATGATCGGTGCCAGCACGTAGCTGACTGCATCGGCCCCTTGCGGGCGCGTATCCTCCTTGGTCAGCATCTTCAGGGCATCGGCAATCGGCTGGATCAGGCCGAAGGGGCCGACCCGGTTAGGGCCGATGCGGTCCTGAAAGCGGGCAGCACCTTTGCGTTCTACCCAGGTGAGCAGCACGAACACCAGCATGATGACGCCGGCAACGACAAAAGCACCAATGAATTTGAGTATCACTTCCGTTAAGAGATCGGAAGCCCCCCAGCCGAGCAGGAGGTTACGTAGCCACTCAGCAATTATTTGAACAGGGTCAAATCCCATTATTCACTCCTCATTTCCTCACAGCGCCTTGCTAACAATGACGGCTGCGAAATTCAGGCGAAACAAATAAAAAGCTGATGATCTTTCTCGTCAGCTTCTTGGATTCCTACTTACATTTACTAATTCCACTTAAGGGCACCTTTGCGCCAGGCATACAGCAGGCCATCCCCAAGCAGGAAGATAAACAGAACACCTGCGATGACACCCAGCAAATCTAAGCGATCAAAGGCCACTGCCCACGGGTACAGGAAAATAATTTCCACATCAAAGATCAAAAATACCAGGGCATAGACATAATATTGAACTTTGAACTGTACCCAGGTATCCCCCACAGTTTCCATGCCACATTCATAGGTTTCTAACTTTGCTTTGTTGGGTTTGCGGGGGGCAAGAAGTCGAGCAATTACCAGAGCCAGGGCAGGGATTGCCGCAGCTGCGATCACCAACATACCAACGAATAACCAGTTGTCTAGTAGCATCAATGCTCCTCTTTCCTCTTCGTAGATTTTCCAAAAACGGAGATGGTGAAATCAGGAGAAATCCATCAAAGATTTCGCCTTTCGTCCACCAAACGCCGCCATTATACCAAAAAACAATATAACGCTCATCTTTTTGTGCAGTATTTTACAATCGGGTATTATACCCGATTCANNATCCGCAGCGGTGGGCTTTAGGGTAAAATGAAGGTGTCTGCAGGCTTGTTTTGGCATCTGCCACCGTATATCAGCTTGCAGACTGCGAGAGGAAACCAAGCGATATGAATGAACCGAACCCAAACGAGAAGTCTGCGCTTGAGGAACAGCTGCACCAACTGAGCAGGACAGCCAACGAGATCGGCCAGGGCTTGCGCTCTGGACAACCGATCATGCCTTCCGAGCTGGCCAAGCGCATCTCGGGTTTGGCAGATCAGTTGGAAGAGATCAGCCAAAAGGTCAGCCAGGACACCGTCGGCAGGAACAACCTGATCGCCCTGGCCAATATCAGCCAGGTGGTCAATTCATCCCTTAACCCAGATGAAGTGCTNNGAATTTGAGATCAGCCGCACAGTTGTTGACCGGGTCGCCTCGGAAGGGCTGCCCGTGCTGACCACCAACGCCCAGGAAGATCCACGCTTTGGCGGTCAGGAAAGCATCATCGCATACAATTTGCGCTCTATCCTGTGTGTCCCGCTGATGGTGAAAGATGAACTGATTGGGGTCATTTACGCGGATAACCGAGTGCGGACCGGGTTGTTCACAGAGACGGAGCGCGACCTGCTGAATGCCTTTGCAAACCAGGCGGCCGTGGCGATTGAAAATGCGCGCTTGTTTGAATCGGTTCGCCGCACCCTGGCCGAAGTGACCGAACTGAAGAACCTGATGGACAACGTTTTCTCTTCGATCGTCAGCGGGGTGATCACGGCAGATGTGGAAGATAAGATCACGCTGATCAACAGTGCCGCCGCCGCGATCCTGGGTAAAACCAGCCGAGACCTGATCGGTCTGCCGATCCACGAAATGCTGGCCCCGTTTGCCGAGAGCCTTTCCAACCATATCGAAAACGTACGCCACACCGACCAATCGGTCGTGGGACTGGAAGCCGCCGCAAACCTGCCCTTGCGCGGCCAGGTGGACCTGCGCTTTAACCTCTCGCCGCTGAAAGATGCCGACCAAAAATCTCATGGGGTAGCCATCGTGCTGGATGACCTGACCGAACACAAACAGCTGGAAGCACAGCGCCGGCTGTTCCAGAAAATGGTCTCTCCCAAAGTGATCGAGCAGATCGACCCAGACCAGATCGCACTGGGCGGCAAGCGTGCCCAGATCACGACCCTGTTTGCAGACATCCGCGGCTTTACCGCCTTCAGCGAAAACCATTCTCCAGAAGAGCTGGTCTCGGTGCTGAACCAGTACCTCAAATCGTCAGCCGATGCCGTGCTGGAAGAGGAAGGTACGATTGATAAATTTATGGGGGATGCGGTGATGGCCTGGTTCAACGCCCCCATCGCCCAACGCGACCACACCTTGCGGGCCGTCAAAGCTGCGCTGGGGATCCGGGAAGGATTCGAAGCCCTGTACGAAACACTGCCTAAAGATGCTCACCTTTCCTTTGGCGCCGGGATCCATTTTGGCGAAGCCGTGCTGGGGGTGATCGGCACAGAGCAGCGCATTGACTACACGGCGATCGGGGATAGTGTCAATACAGCCAAACGCATCCAGGAGAACTCAGAGGAAGGGCAAATCCTGATCAGCGAAGCGGCCTATAAACTGGTAAAGGGCGAAGTTGAGGTCAAGGAAGTTGAGCCCGTGCATGCCAAAGGTAAGCGCAAACCGCTCAAGGTCTATGAGGTGATCGGGCTCAAGGAAAAACGGCGGGGTTATTCAAGTAAAAAAAGTTTTTTGGGGTTAGCTGCTGGAACTCAAACCTAGAGGCTGCCTGCAGGCAGCAGAAGTGCATGGGCTAAATGCCCCGCTTCATGGCATCCCGCGCCAGCTGATCGACCAGGTTGTTGTAGCGGCTGCTGGCATGCGCCTTGACCCAGCGCCATTCAACCTCATGCTGAGCCAGGATCTGGTCAAGTGCTTTCCACAGATCGACATTGGCCAACTTGCCGCCCTTACGCCGCCAGTTGCGCGCCCGCCAATTCGGCAGCCATTCGGTTATCCCTTTTTTTAGATATTCCGAATCCGTGACCAGGGTGACGTGTGAGCGCTCCGGCAGGGCGCGCAAGGCCTCCACTGCGGCAGTGAGTTCCATACGGTTGTTGGTGGTCTCGGGCTCTGCCCCGCTCAGGGGGATCTGCCTGTCGGGGAATATCAACAAGGCTGCCCATCCTCCTGCGCCAGGGTTGGGCTCACACGAGCCATCGGTATAAATTGTCACGGGCGGGTATTTTCTCATACTGTTAGTATATCAAGAGAAAGCCGAATATTAGCAGAATATGAATCTTGATCCTGCTGCATTGACCAGTTTCGGGCTGGCATATATAATGAAGAAGNNGGCCCAGGCCACGGAAGCAAAACGAAATTCGAAAACAGCTCCGTGGCCTCTAAATTTAAAACCCATGAAAAGCTCGTCCATATGATATGGACGAGCTTTTCCTTTAAAGGAGGTGGTGCACTTTTCTGAGCGCTTTGTTAAACAGGACAACGAAGCATGTACAATAGGAATACCATATGTATTCCGGGTCTTTAGTTATGTTTCTCAACATCCACAAGGAGTTTTTGATGTTATCGAAAGCAAGTTTAACCAAGGTCCAATCACAACTGCGGACAGAGATCCAGCAAGCAATGCAGGACAACGATATACCCGGGATGGCAATCTCTTTGGTGAATCACGAGGGCATCCTGTGGGCTGAAGGGTTCGGATATACCGACCGCAGCCAGCAGCAGCCTGCCACGGCCGATTCTCTCTTCAACCTGCAATCCTCGGGCAAAATGATCAATGCCGCAACTTTTTTTCGGGTCGCTCAGCAGGGGTTGGTATCGATGGATACCCCGCTGACCGAGGTCTACCCGGACCTGGGGCTAAACGACCGCTGGGGTGGGCAGGAGTACCGCAAGATCACGTTTCGACACCTGCTCTCTCACCATGCCGGGCTGACCCATGAATCTCCCCTGGGCGGCAACTGGGACAACCGCGACCTGCCCTTTGAAGAGATCATCGACAGCATCAACGGCACCTGGCTGGTGGCACCTGTAGGGCAAGAACACCGCTATTCAAACTGCGGTATGAGCCTGGCAATGTACGGCCTGCAGCAGATCACCGGTATTCCGGTAAGAGAGCTGGTGCGCCAGGAAGTCATCGAACCTTTGGAGCTCAGTTCCATGACCTATGGCAAACCGGCTGCGCAGCAAAATCCTGAATATGTGACAGGCTATGACGAGGCGTATGAGACCCTGTTTGAATCCTTTTCAGACCTGGGTGCAGGCTGCCAATATGTCTCGGTAAGGGATTTCTCCCGTTTCATCCAGATGCACCTTAACAACGGGCAAGTGAACGGGCAGACCTATCTCGAGCCCTCGTTACTGGAGGAGGCGCGCACCGCCCAATTCACCGACGTTTCAAAAAATACGAGTGCCGGGCTTGGGCTTTTCATCTTCACCAATATCATTCCCGGGCAGAAAGTGTACGGGCATGCCGGCGGCGGCTGCGGCTATTCGGGGGAGATTCTGTGGAGCCTGGAACATCAATTGGGGGTAATGATCGAAACCAATAACGAATCCGGCGGGTTTGGGCCTGCCCTTTCGTTGGCACGCAACGC
>DNGN01000123.1 GCA_003486225.1 Chloroflexota bacterium | reverse complement strand
AAAAATAAGATATATGGAGAAAGGTAATGAAACGAAAAATTTTTCTAAGTGTCATTCTCATCCTGGTGCTAGGTTTTGTCCTGAGCGCTTGCGGCTCCGCTGTGGGTGATCCAATTGATGAACAACCAGTAGGAGAGAGTGGAGAACTTCCGCCGGTGGCGGTGGTTAAAGCCCGTCAGGCCTTAGCGGATTCTTTGGGAATTGGGGTCGAGAAGGTTGAGATCCTGTCCCACGAAGCAGCAGAATGGAGTGATTCCTGCCTCGGTCTGGGTGGAGCAGCAGAAAGCTGCTTGCTGGTGATGGTTCCTGGTTGGAAAGTGGAACTCTCTGCAGAAGGCAAGACTTACATTGCTCGCACTGATGAGCTAGGTGATGCCATCCGTTTTGAGGAATAAAGCTGCGAAAGACAGTGGGAATATAAAAAGCTCCTGGTATTTCCAATATACCAGGAGCTTTTTTTCGGCGTTTATTTATCTCCCGATTCGCTCGGGGTGACATAGATCAGCGGCAGGCTCAGCAGGGTGATGCCGTATTTGACCAGTAGATTGACCAAAAAGATCTCCCATACCACAGACCATGGCAGGCTGAAAGCGAATGCGCCAAGGGCAAAGATCAAATTATCGACAGGCACGCTGACGCTGTTCGAGACCAGCACACGCGCCCATTGGTAGCGCGAGGTGATGCGCGTGACAAACCAATGGTATATCTCGGTATCCAGCAGCTCGCTGATGAGTTCTGCTGCAATGGAGGCGATCACGATGCGCCAGACCGGGGCCAAGACGGCGGCATATTCATCGTTCAATCCCCACAGCGGGTCTCCAGGAACTCGGGCTGTCCACAGCAGATAAGCTGACATCAGCAGGTTGATCACGCCGGCAGCGATGATCAAGACCCGGGTGTTGCGCTTGCCTAAAACTTTATGGACAACATCTCGCAGGGTGAACGTTATGGGATAGATAAAGGTGCCCATATCCACGGCTAACCCTCCAACCACACCGATCTTGAGGCTGGCGATATCTGAGAGCATTTGTGCGGCAATGTAGGCTGCGATGACGATCACAGCCAGGCGGGGAATGGTTTCCCCCAAATTGTTATTCGTTTCTGTTTGCATAACTTCTCCAGTTTTGATCAGGCGGGTGCTGACACCGCCGTAGTTTTTTTTACCCGGGTAGCTACAACCGGGAAATAGGCCGAGATTATAACAGATAAAAAATTTAAAGATGCGTATAATTGTCCTATGAGTATCCTGGATAAAATCATCTATACGCTACATGCGATCGGCTTACAGACCATCTTGAAGACCTTATCCTATTCCTGGTACCGTGATCGGCTTGAAAAAAAATTTGGAGTACCATCGAAAAATCCAAGTGCCCAGCCTGTCTCGCCGATCGAACTCCAAAGTGTTCAACCCTTTCATAACGGCGCATTTTTTTCTTTTAATGATCAACTCCATGTAGAGGTTGCATTTTTATCGACCCATTCCGCCCGGGTCACCTGGAGCCCTGGCCGTTTGCCATTGGGATATGCAGTTACCGGCGAGGAAACCCTAGCGCTGCGGGTGAGCTGTGTGCAGACAGAGAAAGGTTGGGAGCTTACAGCCGGCGAGCTGTTGGTGCGAGTAGCCAAGAACGGGATGCTGGAATACCTTTCCGGGGAAAAGGTTTTGCGGGTAGATTCGCCTCCAGTGTACCAGGACCCGATCTGGACTCATTCTGCCTCCTTATCCGAGGAAGCTGTGATCCATGGTATGGGCCAGCGCACCCGCTTCAATTTACGGCCTGGAAATTACCGGCTCTGGAATACCGACCCCGGTGGAAATTATGGGATAGATCAGGATCCTTTGTATATCACCATTCCACTTTATTACTGCCGCCAGCAGAACGGTGGATATCTGCTCTTTTATGAAAATTCTTACGATGGCGAGGCGTGGTTTGACCGGGAAGCGAAATTTCGTTTCGTTGGCGGTGCGCTGCGGTTGTATTTCCTGAGCGGTGATTTACCCCAAACCCTGGAAGAATATTCCCGGCTGACGGGGAGATCTCCGCTGCCGCCGCGTTGGGCGCTGGGCTTCCATCACTGCCGGTGGGGCTACAAGTCGTCCGAGGAAGTCAGGCAGGTATTGGCAGGATTTAATAAGCACGACCTGCCGCTGGATGTGTTTCATTTTGATATTGATTATATGGATGGATACCGGGTGTTTTCTGTTGATCCCGTCAACTATGCGGATTTTGACGAGCTGTGTGTAGAGATGAACAAGACAGGTATCCGCCCGGTGGTGATCCTGGACCCCGGGGTCAAGATCGATCCAAAATACGGTGTATATACCACAGGAATGAAACAAGAAGTGTTCTGTTCTCTGCCCGATGGAAGT
Organism: Chloroflexota bacterium; assembly: GCA_003486225.1. The sequence goes on along the minus strand of DNGN01000123.1, from coordinate 4,183 downwards.
AGGCTGAAAAGCCTGGTCTGGCCGGGCTGGGTGACAATGCCGGATTTCTCCAAACCGGAAACCCGCACCTGGTGGGGTGGGTTCTATGCCAGATTTTTGGAAGACGGCGTGGCGGGATTCTGGCATGATATGAACGAACCGGCAGCCTTTTCAGCATTTGGAGAGCCGACGATCCCCAGAGTCACCACGCATAATATGGAAGGACGCAGCGGCAACCATGAAGAAATCCATAATGTGTACGGGCTGCTGATGGATATGGCGGGCTTTAATGCCTTTCGACAACACCAGCCCAATAAACGCCCATGGCTGCTGACCCGATCAGGATGGGCCGGGGTGCAGCGTTATGCCTGGGCCTGGACAGGAGATGTTGAGAGCACCTGGCCAGCGCTAAAAATGACCATCAGCACCATCTTGGGTTTGGGGATCTCTGGCATCCCGTATTCCGGGTCCGATATCGGCGGGTTCTCAGGCAACCCCGATGCCGAATTGTATACCCGCTGGTTCCAGCTCAGCACGCTGATGGCTTTTTTCCGAAACCATTCAGCCCTGGCCACAGAACCGCGTGAACCCTGGGTGTACGGGGAGGAGACTACCCAGGCCTGCCGCGAAATGCTCCAGCTTCGCAACCGCCTGATGCCTTACCTGTATACCCTGGCCTGGGAAGCCCATCAGACCGGTGCTCCCTTTGTGCGTCCGGTATCCTGGCTGGATCCAGGAAGCCAGGCTCTTTGGGAGACGGATGATGCCTATCTTTTGGGGGATAAGCTGCTGGTTGCACCCGTGTGCGAACCCGGTGCCCGGGAACGGGCCGTGAGGCTTCCCTCGGGCGGATGGTATCATTACTGGGATGATAGCTATTACCCGTACCCCGGAGAGGTCAGGGTCGCAGCACCCCTCAACCAGATTCCATTCTTTGTGCGGGAGGGCAGTGTCATCCCGATGCAAGAAGGGGAGATGCTTTCCCTGCATATTTACCATTCACCGGCAATCAAAAGGTTAAATTCCTACCATTATGAAGATGCTGGTGAAGGTTTTGGCGAGGCACGTACGGATACATTTATCCTCAGGTGCAACGGCAACCATATCTCACTGGACTGGGAAAAAGAGGGTTTTTACCAGCTACCTGACAGAATCAGGCTCGTTTTCCATGGCGGTCAACCGGATATCATTCATGTCGATGGGCGGGAAATTTCCTGGGATCCAGGGGAGATTGAAATTAGACCTTTCTCAAATCTGAAATCTATAATAAAATAAGATAAACTACATGAGGGTAGGTCTAAACAATTTTTTATAAGACTGAACATATGCTTGATTTCTGAAGCCAAATCTGCTATAATGCTAACTTGGCTTTTTAGCCTTATCTGGATTTAACGCGTCAATATGTGTTGTGTTTGACGAAAAATATTCGGACATGAAAATTATTTAACGTAGTACCCCAGGAGATTATTTAATGATGGATATGCTGCCAGTCAAATCTTATTCCCGGATCAATGTCCAACTGCCTCTTCCGAACCTAATTGAAGTTCAACTTGAATCTTTTGAGCGCTTAAAAGCAGAAGGTTTACAAGACCTCTTTCACGAAATTTCCCCCATCGAATCTTACAATGGCGGGATGCGTCTGTATTTCCCAAGCAACAGCCCGGAAGCCAAACAGTGGGATCTGACCTATTGGTTTGACGACTCGAAATATTCGATGGAAGAATGTATCGAAAGGGACCTGACCTATTCCAAGCCCCTGTATGTGTCNNGTTCAGGCCACTGCCAAGTTGATCCCGGACCGGGGTGCCTGGATGGAGTTCGAAACTCGTAAGGCAGATTACCTGACCCTTAAGTTCAACCGCAAACGAACCATCCCGGTCACAATCTTCTTACGTGCCCTGGCTGTGATTTCGGATGGGGTGAGCGATGACTCTCCGATCAAGCAAGGGACCGATGAGGAAATCATTGCCCTGTTTGAAGATATTGACAACAACCCCGACCGTATGTATCTGGCTGCCACCATCCGCCAGGAACCCGATTGGGAAGTAGATGGCAAATACACGATCGCCGAGCAGGCCCTGATCGAATTCTTCAAGCGTATGCGCCCGGGTGACCCGGCTACCCTGGAGAATGCCCGTGAATTCCTCGAAACCCAACTGTTCGACCAGCGTCACTACGACCTGGAAAAAGTCGGCCGCTACAAACTGAACCAGCGTTTGGAGCTTGAAACCAAAATCCCTCTTTCCCGACGAACGATTACTAAGTGGGATTTTATCCAGCTCGTACGCCGTATGATCCTGATCAACAATGAAGTCATCCAGTCGGATGATATTGACCACCTGGGAAACCGCCGCATTAAAACTGTGGGGGAACTCATCCAGAACAAACTGCGGATTGGTTTGCGCCGCATGGAACGTGTTATTAAGGAAAGGATGTCCATTCGAGACCAGGAACAACTGGCCCCGATCACGCTGATTAACATCCGCCCAGTTGTGGCCGCCTTAAGAGAATTTTTCGGTTCCAGCCAGCTATCCCAATTTATGGAGCAGACAAACCCGCTCTCTGAACTCAAGCACAAACGCACCGTTTCTGCTTTGGGTCCTGGCGGTCTGCGCCGGGAACGGGCCGGCTTTGATGTGCGTGACGTTCACCACTCTCACTACGGGCGTATCTGCCCGATTGAGACCCCGGAAGGTCCCAACATCGGTCTGATCGGCCGTTTGGCGTCCTTTGCGAAGGTCAATGAATATGGCTTTATTGAAACCCCTTATCGCGATGTGATCAAAACCCTGCCTCCCAAAGATAAACGTTTGGTAGGGCGCAAGCTGCGTGAGTCGGTTAAAGATCCTGCGACCGGTAAGGTGGTCGCCAAGGAAGGCGAGCGCATTAATGCCGAGATGGCCAAGAAGATCGCCAAGCTGGATATCGGCGAGGTGCTGATTGTGCCGTATGTCTCCGATGAGATGAAATACCTTTCTGCCAATTATGAAGACAAGTATTTCATTGTGCAGGCCAGCACACCTTTAAATGAACACCGGGAATTTGTACGGCCGCGTATGTCCAGCCGCCATCAGTCTAACTTCCAGTTCTCGGATACGACCCAAATTGATTTTGTGGACGTGGCTCCCCACCAGCTGGTTGGGATCAGTGCCGCATTGATCCCCTTCCTGGAGCACGATGATGCCAACCGCGCCCTGATGGGATCGAACATGATGTCTCAGGCCGTTCCGCTCATTCGCCCAGAGGTACCGGTGGTTTCCACCGGGGTTGAATCGTTTGCGGCGCAGGACTCGGGGCAGGTTATTCTGGCCCAGGCGGATGGCGAGGTGCTCTCGGTTACCGGCCGCCACATCACGCTGCTGAACTCTGAAACCAAGGAAGAAAAGACCTACTACCTGCGGAAATACCAGCGTTCCAATCAGAATACCTGCATCGATCAGCGCCCGGCCGTGGTAAAAGGCCAGCGCGTATCGAAGGGGGATGTGATCGCTGATTCCTCCTCCACCCAGGACGGCAACCTGGCTCTTGGCCAGAACGCGGTGATCGCGTTTGTTTCCTGGGAAGGCGGCAACTTTGAAGATGCAATTTTGATTTCTGAGCGCATGGTCCAGGATGACAGGTTTACCTCGGTTCACATTGAAAAGCATGAAGTTGAAGCACGCGATACCAAGCTCGGACCTGAGGAAATTACGCGTGATATCCCCAATGTCGGTGAAGACTCGATCAAAGACTTGGACGAAAACGGGATCATCCGGATCGGTGCTGAAGTTGGGCCTTCTGACATTTTGGTCGGTAAGATCACCCCGAAAGGTGAGAAAGAACTCACCCCGGAAGAGCGCCTTTTGCGCGCGATCTTCGGCGAAAAGTCCCGCGATGTCAAAGATACCTCCCTGCGGATGCCTCACGGCGAGCGCGGTAAGGTGGTGGATGTTCAGGTCTTTTCCCGGGATGACGATATTGAACTCTCAGCAGGGGTAGAGCAGATGGTGCGTGTTTCTGTTGCCCAGCGCCGCAAAGTGACCACCGGCGACAAAATGGCCGGACGTCACGGGAATAAGGGTGTGATCTCTTCGGTGGTTCCGGTTGAAGATATGCCGTTCCTTGAGGATGGTACCCCCGTCGACATTATCCTGAACCCACTGGGTGTTTCCAGCCGTATGAATATTGGCCAGGTGCTCGAAGTTCACCTCGGGTGGGCTGCCCG
>DNGN01000171.1 GCA_003486225.1 Chloroflexota bacterium | reverse complement strand
CGCTGACCAGGTTGAGCACGAAGCTCACGATCTCTTCCTCGGTGGGCCGGGACTGGCTTTGGGGTTCTGGGGCTGCTGCTGCGCGCTGCACAGGGGCTGCCGGCAGCGGGGCAGGCTCGGGAGCCTGCTGGACAGCCTGCTGGGCTTCCTGGCCATCAGGGAAAGATTCCTGCACGAAGCCGACGACTTTCTGCAGGGTGTTGTAGTCCACCAGCATCAGGTCTTCGCGGCGCGGGATGCCGAAGTGCTGGCGCACAGCGGCGAAGAGCTCGGCCTGCTTGACGGTGTCAATCCCCAGGTCAGCTTCGAGGTCGAGGTCCATTTCGAGGATCTCGGGCGGGTAGCCGGTCTTCTCGCTGACCAGGTTGAGCANNTTCCGCAGGGGCCGAAATTATTTCTGGAAGGTCTTGTGGTAGGTCTGACCACAGGGTTGGACCTTCGCCATATACCCAGCTTGATTCACTCGGTGATTGAACTGGGATTCCCTGGTCTTTGATGCGCAAGGTGCGCTGGACAACTTCCAATTCTGCCGAAGTGTATCCTGCAACCGCTGCGAGCCATCCGTTGTACTTGCCGGGTAGAATTCGTTCTCCTGCGCCGGGGATGCGGCGTAAGAGGGCCATGGCGACCTGGGAGCCAAACCCAGCGCCTAATCTCAGGGCGAAATCGATTGGGTTCTGTCCACCGCGCGATAAGTTCAGGTTTCCAAGGTCAGGATCCGGTTCAAAATTCTCATCAAGATGTGCGATTGGGGGAACCTGTCCGGTTTCCAGGGCTTTGACTGAGACGATGTCTTCGATTCCCACAGCCATGGTGTGGCCGGTAAAGCCTTTGGTATTGGCGATCAGGACTTGATTGGCATGCTCACCGAAGGTGCTGCGCAGGGCTTTGATCTCCGCGGCTGCACTTCCCCCACGGGCTGGGGTATAGGTTTCATGCGACATGAACATGGTTTTTGCCGCAAAATTGTGTCGATGGATGCCAAACCGTCGTTCAGCTGTATCAACCAGGCGTTGCATCACCTGGCTGACATGCCCGACATCCAACCGGGTGCCATGAAATGCGCTGTTGGCGGTATCCGTAGCTAAGATCTCGCAGATGCCGCGCATGCCGCGCTCTCGCACTGCATCTTCCGCTTCAACGACCAGCCCGGCAGCACCCATCCCCATGATCATCCCATTTCTGCGGCGATCAAAGGGCAAAGCAGCTGTGCGCAGGTCGCCATTCGTGGTGGTTGCGCCGCTGGCCAAAAGCCCTGTACCAACCCAGGATACCAGGCTGCCACCGGTCACATCATCACCAGCAACGATCACAACCCTGCGGCAGCGCCCGTTGCGAATCCAATCCTCAGCGATAGAGAGGGCATGCGTGGTGGTAGCACACGCCGCATTCACGGCTGTGTTAGGTCCGCGTGCGCCGATATATTCTGCAAACTGGGCATGCCCCATGGTGAGCACGCGGAAGATGAATTTCCGATCGAAGTGATAGTTCAGCGCTTCAAGCTGCTCTTGTAATTTTGCAATCCGTTCTGAAAGCACGGTTTGGATCAGCTCGTTGCCGGGTTGAACCATCGATTGCAGCGATTCAAGTTCTTGAATCTGGCTGGCAATTCGTTGGTGTTCGTAATACCGCTCGGCTTCCTCCGAAATCTCATCCAATCCGGGGAAAGCGGAGCCAAAGATGACACCGGTCTCATCCGCCAGGGATTCTGGCAGCATCCAGCGGTTGGGGAGGAAGCTGCCGGTACTGGTTTTTTTATAGCGCATTACCAGCGGAATCCCTGCATCTCGTAGGGCTTCGATTCCTGCGGCAATCGCCAGTTGGGTGGTAATGTCTAAGGCGGCAACACGATCAGCGGGGATGCCAAACTCTTCCGCCAGATCGAATGTGCCGTGTTGTCCGGCTAACTTGACCGTTTGATCAAGGTCATCCAGCAAGACCATGCGCGCGCCGGAGTCGCTTTTTTCCAGGCGTGTGACGCGTTTCCCCAGCATGTCTTGCCGCACGGTTTCCGGCAGATCTTCGATAAAACTGTTGCCTTTGAGAATCAGGTCAATATTGTCGTCGCTAAAGACATGCTTGCCGCGGCCGGGGAGTCCCAGCCCGGCGCCAGAAATCACAACCGAACCGCTGATTGGCTGCGGATTGGTAAGCCCCTTGGGGGCATCCGCAGCGGCAGTGACGGCTTTTTGGCTGGTTTGAGTTGATTCAATGTTGATGGTTTCGGTGGGGTCTTTCTCATACCCCAGCCCCAACGCATACAGTTGGCACAGCGCTTCGTAAATGCTCTCTATGCCGCCTCGGCGCGGGTGGTTGGTGGCGACGATGGTTGTATCGTCGTACTCTTTTAGGATGTCCTTCGCCAGGGAATTTAAGACCCGTTTTGGCCCGACTTCAACATAAATCCTGCCCCCGGATTTATAAAGCGTCTGCACGCCCTGAACAAATTGAACCGGGGAGGCGATGTGATCGGACAGCATATCGATCATTGCTGCGCGCTCTGTTGGGTAAATTTCTCCGGTCACGTTCGCCGCGATCGGAATCTGCGGCGGACGGATGTCGGTGCGTTCGATCATTCTGCGCAAGGTTTCTGACGCAGGGGCCACGATCCGGGTGTGGAACGCATGCGAAACGGGTATTTTGACCGCCTGCAGCCCGGCTTCTTTGAAGAGAGCAATCGCTTTATCCACGGCCGTGGTTTCACCGCCGATGACAGATTGTACGGGGCTGTTCACATTCGCCAGCACCACGTAATCATTAATCTTGGANNACGATCTCCAGCGCTTCCTTGAAGGTCAGCGAGGATGCCGCCACCAGGGCTGCATACTCTCCCAGGCTGTGCCCGATGAGCATATCCGGATGAATGTGGTGGCTGGCCAGCAAGCGCATGATGGCGATATTGGCGGTCAGCACGGCAGGTTGGGTGATGGTCGTATCTTTGAGCGCTTCTTCAGCCTTGGCGATGCTTTCCTCATCGTTGTTATCAATGAAGATGTAATCGGTCAGCGGTTTGCCCAGGAGAGGGGCCATGATCTGGTCTGCTTCCTGGTAGGTTTCCCGGATGATAGGGAAGTCATCGATGAGATCGCGCAGCATGTTGGTATATTGCGAGCCTTGTCCCGGGAATAGGAAAGCCACTTTTCCGGGTCTGCCGCTTCCGCGGTAGATTCCCTGGGCTGCTAAGGCCTGCCAGGGGGTCTCCTGGTCGTTTGCCAGTCCCTTTAAAGCTTTTTCGCCTTTCTTGATCAATTCTTCCGCATTGTAATAGCTGATGACCAGGCGTTCTTTCTTTTGCAGGTCAGACTTTTGCGGTTTGGCGTTTTCAGGCAGTGTGCTGCGATTTGGATCCTCCAGGATCCGGGTTAATTGGGTGTGCAGTTCTTGCGGGGTTTCTGCTCCGAGAAATACCAGTTGCTTGGACTGTTTGGTCGGTTCCGTTGTGGTCAATTTGACCTCCTGGGGGAGTTCGGTCTGGGTGGCTTCAGCCTGGTGGGAGCTGGTTGAGATGCTGATTTTCTTTTCGAGGCTGATTCCAGGAACATATTCCTCGACAACAACATGGAAGTTTGTACCCCCAAATCCAAATGAGCTCACACCTGCCCGCCGGATTTCACCCACTGGGCGTTCCCATGCTTGCGGCTC
>DNGN01000333.1 GCA_003486225.1 Chloroflexota bacterium | reverse complement strand
TGTCAATATTCCTGACCAACTGGTGGAATAATTCCCTGGCATCCATCGAAGCAAATTCATCGATCAGGGTATCTTTCCGAACATGCTCGATCTGCTGTTCCAGTTTTTGGGCTTTTTGTTCGAATGACGTCAAAAAACGGCTCAGTGTCTGGGAACGGCCATCCAGCACCTTACTGAGAAAAACCTCGATGCGTTCAGCGGTTTGTGGAAGAATAGTTTCCGCAGAAATGCCCAAACCCAAACCATAAAAGGAAGGCTTCCCGATTGGGACTTCAGCGGGGATGTCTTCCACAAGATCAAAAAGCTTTTGCTCCAGAAGATAGGTCAAAAATTCGATTTCAGAAGCGGAGGGGGTGCCCTTAAGGTTAAAGTGCATGCTCTCGATCACGCTGAGATAATCTGCGGTGCCAGCCACGAACACGCTTGAGAGTGACCCCATTCGGGGATGGAAGATCCCCGGGGATAGCAGCCGGATCACCCGCTGTACGAGTTTCGCTTCTCGGGCTAGGGAGAGATGGTTGGGTGCGTTATTGGCTTCAATAAAGAACAATGGCTTCTCAACGCTGAGCAGGCGCAGCTTTCGTCGGGTTTCTTCTTCTAATGGCCCTCCGATCAACACAAACGTTGGCATGTCTGGCTGCCGGGTCAAAAATTGTTCGATCTGCTTTCGCGCAGTCTGTTCCTCCGAAGCCAGATCCTCAAACTGTAACTGTGGGACGCTTTTAACCGCATCGGAAAGTTCGCACCGGTAGTTCAGCACCCGGGCAGGCAAACTCTCCAGGTACGAAGAGATCACAAACAGCAAAACCCGTAGTACTTCCGCTACCCCGCCGGAGGCCAGAATGATTTCGCGTTTCGCTGTTTGTTCAGCAGTATCATAGTGCAGGGGTTCTGGCTGGTTTTCCAGCCAGCTGCTAAACGCTTTTACCAGGGCGTTGGGAGTCTTGCGCGTATATCCGCCCCTTGGCATGTACGGGGAGCTCTTGCGGATGGTTCGGATCAGGAATTCGAGTAGGGTTTTATCTTCGGGATTCCATTGCAGGGATTCCAGAAGGGCATCCAGCTGTGTTTCGTTCAGATCCTCCCGATGGATATCCAAACCAAGTGCGACCCGTAAAAACGCTGAAGTTAGCTTGGAATCCTGGAGCGGGTTGCCAATATGAAAATTGACCCGTTCATCGTCTGAAACAGGTGCAGCTGCCGTAGCTTCGCTGATCTCTGAAACTCGCGCCCCCCTGATCGGTTTCAGTGCAAAAAAGGTCAAAGGATCACGGTTCTTCATCATCGCCAGGTTCGTGAATCGAGCCTATTGGAGGGGCTATTCACTTTCCTGTGGTTCTTTCTTTGCTCCTAGTGCCCTCTCCAAAAATGCGTGGAACAAATCCAGGAGTTCTGAGCCGGTGTTTGGGTCCTGTGGTGAAAGGGAGATCACGGTACGGGCGTTTTTCAGATTCTGGCTGGCTTCTGCCAACCGGGCTGCCTGGGGCGTGAGCATGAGCAGTTCCGGGCTTCCCTTCAGGATCTCAACCTCTTCTTTTTCAAATGCCAGCCGCATGCGATTGCGATCAAGTTCATGTTCAAGGCGTTGGTGGGCCAGCACCGCCTCTTCCTCAATCAGTTCCTTATCCATCTCGGCTTTTTTTAGTCCGAGGGCATGTTCCATCGCCGCGATCTCTTCGTCAGTTTCGTATTTGGCTTTGGCGGCAGCAGCCCTGGCCTGGTGGTTCAGCTTTTCGGTCTGCTCCAGCAGGCGCGCCTGCTCCTGCTGGCGGAGCGCGTTCGTAATATCTGGGTCTCCGGGTTCCAGCGACAGGACTGCCAGGGCAATCAGATCCAGCCCCAATTTTTCCTTGATCAGGGCAGACCGTTCGTTCAAATAGATAAGCAGATCATGTGAGGAGAGCTCTTGAACTTCGTACTGCTCGGTGTAGCCCTGGACTAATCCCTGCAGGATAACCTGGGCTTCCTGTGCAGCATTCGCAACCGCATCACCGTTCCAGCCCCCGATGCGGATCAAAGCAGTAAGATGCCCGGGGGATGGCGCCACCGAACCGACCAGTTTGATGTTCACGGTCAAGTTACCCACCGCACTGCCTTCCATATCGAGCTGAAAGGGGTGCGCCGTTCGTTTTAGGGGGAGGCTGAAATGACGCGGGTAAATCAAGCTTTTTCGCAGCCTGATTTCTCCTTCCGATTCGTACAGCACCAGAACATCAGGCTGGCGGAAACGAAATTCAAAAATTACCAGGACGAATAGTAAGCCAACAACACCAGCAAGAACACTTGTAAAAAGGTCCATAATCCACATCTCCTCGATAAAAATAGCGCGCTCTTAAAAGTTTTGCCAGGTGGAAAACCCGGATAGAGAGATACCCCTATTATAGCAAAAAGCCCCTTTGCGGAGTTGGTTGTTTTGAGCCAATTTATCGCCCGAGAATATTGGGCCAGCCTTGTCTTTCAACGAGGACCCAACCCGGTGTTGGCCCAAGGGTCCCTCGCCCATGGCCAGCTGTCAGGGAATGTCCCGCTGATTATCCCTACAACGACACCTGTTTTTCTGCCGACCCAGGCTTATAGGATATTAGTCAAGGGACGATATGCAGGTTCTCAAGCAAACTAGATAACATGATCATCTGTCCCAGCCAGCTGCCGCAGGTATTCCGTCTGCCCGACATGATAGGTCTCGTGCCAGCTGTAGAACTCCAGGCGCTTGCCAAGGGTTGCAGAAGAGTCACCGCGTTTTACTTCCGTCTCAAGGTCTTCTTGAGACAGCTGTGCCAAAGCCTCGATGATCACATCGTTGGATTTATCGATCAGGTCCACAAGCTTATCCAGATGCATCACGCCCTCGCCCTCCGCAAAAATTGGGTCAGCACCGTGGTCATACCTTGAGCGCTCAACCGGGGTCATCATTGCTTCCAATCCGAGCATCTCCATCACAATTTCACGGTGCGCGAGGATATGCCCGAGCACAAAGTTCAGGCAGTTCCCCCTCATATCCGGCTGCAGCAGGCTGTCAGTATGGCTCAAACCTTGAACCTGGCGTTCGATCACCATTTTATTTCGCTTGAAAACATTGGCCAACACATCCGTATCATGCATCGAGTTACCCTCCCATCGAGTATATAAAAATTGTATCACGCATTAATCTTCCAAGACTCCTGATCTGACTCTAGTAAAGAAGCCGACCTTAATTTCGTTAAATATGCTATAGTTTCAGGAAAGATCAACGGGAGGCAAAATGAACCGTTCTACTCAAATGGATTCCTTTATCCAAGCCAATCTCGACCAGTACTTACAGGAAGTTGCGCTTTTATGCCGTCAGCCCAGTGTATCCGCCCGCAAAGAAGGCACTGCCGAGATGGCTCAGCTAATTTTCGACTTGCTGCAAAGCTACGGGCTTGACGTGCAGTCCTTTGAGACCCCCGGCAGCCCGGTGATCGTCGGCAAGCTGGCCGGGAAATCCGAGCGCACCCTGTTGTTTTACAACCATTACGACGTCCAGCCGCCCGAACCGCTGGAGCTGTGGACCTCCCCACCCTACGAACCCACCATCCGGGATGGCGCATTTTATGCCCGCGGTGCCAAGGACGATAAAGGTGAACTTGTCGCCCGCCTGGCCGCAATGGACGCAGCTCGCGCCGCCCACGATGGCGAGTTGCCCTGCGGTGTGATCTTCGTGGTCGAAGGCGAAGAAGAGATCGGCAGCCCGCACATTGCCGAATTTGTGCAGAACCACCTCGACCTGCTGGCCTGCCACGGTGCCATCTGGGAAGAAGGTATGGTCAGCCAGGAAGGGCCAATCGACATCCTCGGCCGGCGCGGCATCATCGACATCCAGCTTGAAGTGGAATCCATGACGATGGATGCCCACTCCGGCAATGCCCACAACCTGCCCAGCGCCGCCTGGCGGCTGGTCTGGGCGCTCTCAACTTTGAAAGACGAAAATGAGCGCATCCTGATCCCTGGTTTCTACGATGACGCGCTGCCCCCCACAGAAGTTGACCGGCTGATCGTGGAGGCATACCCTAATTTGGAGAAGCAGCAGCAAGGCGAACTGGAGCGCTACGGCATTGAGGCCTTTTTAGGTGGGGAACTGGGTGTGGAAGCCGGGTTGGCAGTCTTCAACCCGACCTGCAACATCCAGGGCATCACCACCGGCTACCAGGGCGAGGGTATGAAGACGGTTATCCCCGCCAGGGCATTAGCCAAACTCGATTTCCGCCTGGTGCCCAATATGGANNTCAAACAAAGCCGCCATGTGGCCTTATCGCGCAGACCCGCAAGACCCATTCGTGCAGCTTTCCGCCCAGACAGCCCGGGAAGTGTACGGAAAGGACTTGATCCTGATCCCGTCTGTCGGCGGCAGCTCACCGGTGTATGCCTTTGCCGGGCCGCTGGGCATCCCGGTGATCAGCCCCGGCATCGGCTATTGGGACAGCCGCACCCACGCCCCGGACGAGCACTTCCG
>DNGN01000349.1 GCA_003486225.1 Chloroflexota bacterium | reverse complement strand
AAACCCAAACCCCTTCCGCTTTATTGATGACTACGTCAAGGGGGTGATAGTTATGGGCTCCGTAAGTTTCTTCAAGGTGAATAAATTTTTGGGTTTCCATTTTGATCCTATGATGCATAAAACCCCTGAGCAGTTACGTTGCTCAAGGGTTTTTGAGTGGTTTAGGTGAGTAATTTTACCAGGATGGCTTTCTGAGCGTGCATCCGGTTGTGTGCCTGAGGAAATAATCGGGAATGCGGACCATCGGCAACAGCATCGGTGATCTCGTGGTTGCGGTGGGCTGGCAGGCAGTGCAGCACAATGGCATGTTCGCGTGCTTCTTCGACTAGCTGTTCGTTGACCTGGTAGGGAGGGAATACAGCTTCCCGTTTGGCAGTTTCTTCTTCCTGTCCCATACTGGTCCAGGTGTCGGTATAGATCACGTCAGCCTCTTTGACTGCTGCATGGGGATCTTCCATCAGGGCAATAGAACTACCGCTGTCTGCGGCAAATTTTCTCGCTTCCGCAATACTGGAAGGCGGCATATCGAACCCAGGCGGGTTGGCAATAGTGAAATTTGCACCGAGTTTGGCACAGATTTGCATCAGGGAGACAGCCACATTATTTCCGTCGCCGACATAGGTCACATTGATCCCCTTAACTGTGCCAAATTCCTCCAGTACGGTCAGGATGTCTGCCATTGCCTGGCAAGGATGGTTGTAATCACTCAATCCATTAATGACCGGGATGTCGGACCATTTGGCCAGTTCAAGAACGTGTTGATGTTCAAATACGCGCGCCATGATGGCATCCACATAACCAGCCATCACCCGGGCCACATCTGCTATCGATTCTCGCTTTCCAAGCCCGATTTCTGCCGGGCCAATGTACATGGCACTGCCGCCCAGGTGTTCCATGCCGCGCTCGAAGGAAACGCGTGTGCGCAAACTGGGTTTTTGAAATATCATCCCCAGTTTTTTGTCCTTCAGCAGCGGACGATTGGCTCCTTTTTCCTGGCGTTCTTTCTTTAATTCAATAGCCAAGTCAAGCATTTCCTGGAGATCCTGGGGGGAATAATCGGCAACAGACAAGAAATCTTTCATGTCAAAACCTCCTCAAGCATTGATGTTAATGTCGATGAGAGTATATCACAGGCAGGGGGCAGAAGCACATTCAGATCATTATAATTATTGGGCGTCTTTCGACATTCTTCATGTGTCCAAAAGATCGCTTCGCTGGTTTGAATTCCACCAGACAGGTTGCAATAAAATGGTTAAACCTCGAGCCATTCTTCAGCAACCTATGCATGCNNGCAATCAGCATGCCGTAGAAGTAGTATTTGCCATTAGCAGCCTCGGCGAAGTAAAGGAATGCAGCCCCTTGCCCGCTAGGCCCCCAGCCTTCGCTGTACAAAACTTCAACAATGTTGGCATCAGGAGGAAATATCTGCTCAGGCTGCATGCCGAAGAGGGGAGGGAACTGAGTCCTATCAGCTGTGAAGGTCAACGCGCTGGTATCGGGCGGGATGTGGCTGCTCTCGAGTTCTGATAATGCTTGCATCCTAGATAGCTCAACACCCTCAGATTGCCAATACCCAATCTTGAAAGGTTCACCCATGGTGCCTAAGAGAGGCTGCGTATTGCGGGAAATGAAGCTGGCCTGGACATTGCAGATTACCCACATCAGGGATTCTGCTTCTGTGACCTGGTTGCAGTCCATGGTGCCTGTGATTGAATCGTCTGCAGAAGTTTCGTCTGAGACGAAGTCTCCCATGCAAGGAGCAGCCATACCTTCTGGTGGGCCAGCGGGTTTCTGTTTGGGCAGCTGAACCTGAGCACCTGGATCTAGGGCCATCGATTGCAGGATTGCTTGAATGTCGGGGTGATCAACCATGTCGCCAGGATACGGGGCAAACATGATAATCAGATCGTTTGTGAAAGGAACAAGATAGAAGCTGCCCGTTCCAAACGTACTCCAGGAATTTACGCGCAGCGCTTGTCTTCCATTAACCTCTACGGATTTGGTGGATTCGATGCCATGTTCCGAATCCGGATTTATTATGGCGTAGGCAAGTTCTTCCAAGCTTGCGTTTGGTGATAAACTGAACTCGTTCAAAGTGAGATAACTGAGATCAAATTTCTTGCCACCAATTTGCCAGATGGTTTCACTTTGTTTTGGCCCTAAGCTGGTCACAAAGTCTTGTGTGAAATTATTTACTGAGTAGCTTCCGAGCCCTGCAAAATTATTTTGTTGTGGAGGTAAATCCGCTACCCAAAAGCAAGGGATAGCAAATCTTAACCCAGTGCGGTTATCTGCCACTTCCTTCCAATATCCTGAGAAATTCTCTCTCTCTGTTTCATCTCGAGCAGCGGCATTCTCGGTTTGTTCGATTTGCTCTGTCTGGTTTTCTGAATCACTTACAGCATCCTGAACTGCTTGGTCCGGGATGTTGGGTGAGGCTTCTTCGATCCCGAAATCCAACTGGCCACAAGCCAATGTGGTTAGCAACAGAACGATCAGAAAAGTAATATAACGAGTCTTGATTTTCATAATTTAATCTCCATTCAGATGATGGGCATTGCCCAATATGTTATCTGAATTTTAGTTGAAGGGTGCTTCAAACAGGTGGCAGGGGGGTCGTATTTTTGTGAAAATGGGTTACAGTTCTGTAACAGTGCGCACGGGCAGTGAGATGGTGATGACAGTTCCTTTTCCAAGTTGGCTGCGGATCGCAACCGTGCCACCATGACGGCGGATGATTGCCTGAACCAAGGACAATCCCAGACCGCTGCCTTGGATGCCACGAGCACCTTTCCCCCGGAACAATTCCACCCAGACCTGGTCGATCTCATCGGAGGGAATGCCCGGACCGGTGTCTGCAATCTCGATGCGGACATTGCTGCCATCCTCGCTGGCACGGATCTCAATGGTATCTCCCTGGGAGGTGAATTTAATGGCATTATCGATCACGTTGTGGATTGCGAGAAAGAGTAGATCGTGGTCGGCTGAAATATCTGGCAGTGGCCAGGGAGCTTGCGGAGTCGTGAGGGTGATGACCCTTTCTGATTTGACCCTATCTCTGGAAAGCTCGAAAACATCTTTGAGCAAATTTGGAAGGCTTACATTGCTTAGTTCAATGGTTCGGGTTTCCAAATCGGAGAGTTTGCGTAGATCTGCAACCAGCCGGCCCAAGCGTTGGACCTGGGTTTGGACACTGTCTATGGTAGGCTGCTGGTGGTCAGAGGTTAGGTTAGCCAACCCTGCCATGATGGCGGTAAGGGGATTCTTGAGTTCATGGTCCAAGAGGCT
>DNGN01000031.1 GCA_003486225.1 Chloroflexota bacterium | reverse complement strand
CCTCAATCCCGGCTTGGTTAATCTCGCGCAGATAGGAGGGGGTAAGGCCATGAATGCTCAAACGCACCAGATCCTCAACCTGAAGGTTCGGAGCCAGCTCAACAAACTCTCGCACAAAAGATGGGCGCAGATTATGAATGCTCAACTGGATCAGGTCATCTGCCTGCAACTGAATATCCAACTGCCGCAATTCCCGAATGAACGCTGGCCGTACATTGTGGATGCCAAACTGGACCAGGTCTTCGACAGTTAAGTTTTCAAAACCCATTTCTTTGATCTCGCGAATAAAATTGGGGTGGATATTATGGATACCAAGCTGGACAATATCCTCGATTACCAAATCCTCAAAACCAAGCTCGCGCACCTCTTTTATCAACTGGGGTGAGATATTATGAATGCCCAATTCGACAATCTCACTTATTTCCAGGTCTTCAAAGCCTAACTCCCGCAGTTCGGCCACGAATCCCGGGCGCACGTTATGGATGCTTAACTCGGTCAGTTCATCAATACCCAGATTAGTAAATCCCATCTCGCGCATCTCGCGCACAAAATTCGGGCGTACGTTGAAGATCTTCAATCTGGCCAGGTCTTGGGCGGAGAAACCCGAAAGACCTTCCTCGCCAAGGGCACGGATGTAGCGCGGGGAAACCCCATGAATCTTCAACTCCACCAATTCGTCCACTGACAAATTCCTCAAACCAAGATCAGACAGCTCCTCAATAAACGAGGGGGTAATGCCGTGGATGCGGAACTGGTGGAATTCATCATAGCTGAGATCCCCAAAGCCAACGGCCTCGAATTCTTGGACGTACTCTTCGTTAATACCCAGCGGGTCTAGAAATCCATCACGCAAGCTGGCAGCCAGCTTGCCCTGGCGGTTTACTTTTGAACCACTGAAAATACGCGGTATGGAGGGGATATTTGGTATCGATGGCATACGCGGGATGGCTGGGATATGTGGGATCAAGGGGNNCTCGCTGTGGCTGGCTCTACTCCTGGATACACCGTCAGCTGAAAGCTTTATTGAGCTTATCCAAGACTAGCTGTAAATTTTTCTGGTCGGCATCAATCTCAAAATAAATCTTTTTGAGAGACTCTTGCGGCGTATCTTCACAGGTACTGATGCTTGCTGGCATGGACAACAGATCCAGCAATCGATTTGCCTGGTCCAGGGTAATCTTGCCGGTTTCAAGCAGTTCAAGTACCAATCGCCTTTCCTTGTGATAAGACATGATGAGCAAACTCCTTATGTCTGAAAGCCTAGATTATTTCTTACCCAGTTCAGACAGCTGCTGGGTAGCTTCGTCCACATTAATCTCGCCTGCACTGAGCTGCTGCAAGATCCTTTTTCGCTGCTCGCCAAGATCCGGTACAGGAGCAACGAGCCCCATCTCAACAATGAGCTTATCCAGCTTGCTGCGGATGGTCCAATACGATTGCCCGATCTCGCGCTCCATCTCCTTGATATTGCCACGATAGCGAATGAAATTCTCCAGGAAGAGCAGATCTTCTTCTGAGAGATGGGCAAACGGGCTCAGCGGATAGAAACCCGCAATAGCCGTATCACAGTGGGTGCAGCTGAGTTGGGTAATCACCATTGGCTGCTGGCAGCTTGGGCAATCGGAAGGGATGGTGGACATAATTTTTCTCCTGTTGTGATTAAAATAGCATAATTTTGATTTTAAGTCAATATTTTTGGTTTATTTACCAAATATTTTGGTTTNNGCTCCCCAACCAGCCGAATGCCTGGAGTCAAACTCCTGAACAAATCTTTGAGTGAGCCAGGAGAGAACTTACCTATCCTGAATGCAGCGCACTGAGCCAGGTTTTTCTTTGCCAGAAAAATGGAGCAGTGGTAAACTTCGATCAGAGGAGTTTGCAATGCCTTCTCAAAACAGGATCCAACAAATTCAAACACTTTTAAAAGAGACCGAGGGCTCCTTTCCACATGAGGATTGCTATACCTGTGAGTGCTTCCTCGGCTACGTCACACAGCTTGAACTGGACACAGATGAACCTCTGCAGCCATTGCTGACTGCTTACAAACCGGATAAAACGCTGATCCACAGCTGCCTGGGCTGCGATCCTTGCCCGCCGGCAGATGCCTACGCCAATTACCTGCAGGCAAGAAATTTGATCGATCCGAAAGATATTTTTGGCTAAGTGCTGAAGGCCATATCCCAGCACCTGCCAACTACAAACAACCGGTTTAAATCAAACTGCCAGCGTCCCCAGATTAAACCCCCAACCATCGAAATTTAGAGCTTGTCTAATATCCAAAAAGCGGCCAGTGAACGGTTTGCCTATATGTAAAGGAGGTCAAGATGGTTGCTAAAGGCGAGGTGATTTTATTACCCGAGGCCCCCCAAATCGACGGGCTTTCCTTCCGCCATTTCCAGGGTAAAAGCGATTATCCCAAAATGATCGATGTTCTGCAGGAAAGCAAAGATACTGACCAGATCGAAGAAGTGGACAGCCTGGAAGTCCTCAGTGCAAAGTTTGCCCATCTGAATCATTGTAACCCTTATCAGGATATGCTCTTTGTAGAAATAGGAGCGAGGGTGATTGGCTTCAGCCAGGTCTACTGGGAAGATGCCACGCACACAGGCCGACGCTACGTGCATGAAGGCTACTTGGTGCCAGTTTGGCGAGGAAAAGGGATTGGTTGGGCCATGCTGAACTTCAATGAAAAGCGGATATTGGAAATTGCCTCAACCCATGCTCAGAATGAGCCGGGGGTTTTCCAGGTTAAAGCCGCCAATAGTGAAGTTGCCAAGACCCAATTACTCCAAGATGCAGGTTATCGCCCGGTCCGCTATTTCTGTGAAATGGTGAGACCTGACCTGGAAAATATCCCACATCATGCCCTGCCCCCGGGGTTGGAGATCCGGCCTGTGCTCCCGGAGCATTACCGCCCAATCTGGGAAGCCAACAACGAAGCCATGGGCGATCATTGGGATCATGTAGATTACTCCGAAGAAGATTACCAGTTCTGGCTGCAAGGCGATGAGGAATTTCAACCCGAGCTTTGGAAAATAGCCTGGGATATCGCTACCAACCAGGTGGCAGGCATGGTGTTGGGTTTCATTGATGAGGACCAGAACACCAAATTTAACCGTAAGCGCGGCTGGACAGAAGATATCTGTGTACGCCGACCGTGGCGCAACCGAGGCCTGGCGCACGCATTGATTATTGAAACCCTGCGCGAATTTAAGTCACGCGGCATGACAGAATCCGCCCTTAACGCCGATACCGAAAACCTCAGCGGGGCTTTCCAACTGTACGAGAGTTTGGGGTTCCACACTGTAAAAACAACCACGGTATACCAAAAACCAATCGGCAGCCCGTGACATATTCAGCAAAGCATTGGATGATCGAAAACAACCCACGCCAGCCTGGCTACAGTTGAAGTTTTAATCGCTGGCAGATCTCTCTGAGGCATTAACAAGGGCGATATTTTCTCTTCCCGAGCGTTTGGGGATTATGTTATACTGCGCAGGGAACACAACGTGTTCCCAAACTGACCTGATCAGTGATCATGAATTTGTTTACAATAAAAGTGGAGGAAAGCGTCATGTTATTGAAGTTGGAATTAGTTTACTGTGCAGCCTGACACTACACAGACCGCGCCATCCGTGCGATGGCTGACATTTTAAAGGATGAGGAACTAGAAAAACAGATCGAAGATTTCAGCCTGGTTCCATCGGATGGGGGCAGATTCGAATTCAGCGTCAACGGCAAGCTGATCTACTCGAAGTTGGAAACCTTCCGCCACGCTGAAGAAGGCGAACTCAAAAAGCTCCTCATCAAGCACCTTGCGAACAGCTAATCGGTTTTAAACGCAGGAACATACTATGACTGAAAAGAAAAGATTACTCACCGGAGACCGGCCGACCGGAAAACTCCATCTCGGGCACCTGGTCGGTTCGATCAACAATCGGGTCCGCCTGCAGCACCAATACGAAAGCTTTTTTCTGATTGCGGATCTGCACATGCTGACGACCAAAAACAGCCCTGAAGACATCGCCAAGATCGACGCGAATGCCCATGATATGATCTTGGACCAGATCGCGGCGGGCATTGAACCGGATAAGGTAACCTTTTACATGCAGTCGGGTATCCCTGAAATCCACGAGATGTACACACTGTTCCAGAGCCTGGTCACGGTATCACGCCTGGAACGACTGCCAAGCCTCAAAGATATGGCACGCGATGCCGGTATCGAAATGCCTTTGGCCCTGCTCGGGTACCCCGTTCTGCAGGCGGCCGATATCCTCTGCGTGCGCGGTGACCTGGTTCCGGTAGGCAAAGACAATATTGCCCATGTTGAGATTACGCGGGAAATTGCCCGCCGGTTCAACTTCCTCTACGGTGAGACCTTACCCATCCCGGATGGGCTGATCGGTGACGTCCCCACCCTGGTAGGCACAGACGGCCAGTCGAAGATGAGCAAAAGTCTCAACAATACCATCTATCTTAGCGAACAGCCAGTCGAAGTCCGGAAAAAGGTCATGAGCATGTACACCGACCCCAACCGGATCAGCGCCGATGTACCGGGCAAGGTCGAGGGCAACCCGGTTTTCATTTACCATGATGCTTTCAACCCCGACAAAGCTGAAGTGGAGGACTTAAAGACCCGCTACCGCGCTGGAAAAGTGGGGGATGTAGAAGTGAAGGAAAAGCTGACCATCGCCATCAACAACTTGTTGGCCCCAATGCACGAACGGCGTGCCAAATACGAAGAGACCGGGTTAATTGAAGAGATCATCTACAACGGCACCCTGGTAGCCAGAGAAGAAACCCAACAGACCCTTTTTGCCATGAAAAAAGCCATGGGGCTGACAGGCGTTTGGAACAGGATACGCCGCAAGGTGGAAAAACGCCAGAAAAAATTGGAGAGCAAAGCAAACTAATCCATGCGAGTCGTGATCCAGCGCGTGCAGGCAGGCAAAGTCCTGGTGGCCGGAGAAACCATTTCTGAGATCGGCAAAGGGCTGGTTATCCTGGTAGGCATTGGCCCAGAAGACGGAGAATCTCAGGCCAAATACCTGGCTGAGAAAATTGCTACCCTGCGCATCTTTCCGGATGCAGCGGGGAAAACCAATCTCTCCTGCCTGGATGTGGGGGGCGAAGCCCTGGTCGTTTCGCAATTCACCCTCTATGCCGACACGCGCAAAGGCCGCAGGCCCTCGTTTGTTAATGCTGCTCCACCGGAATTAGCAGAACCACTCGTGGAACAGTTTGCCGAAATGCTGCGAGAACAGGGAGTTCCTACCCAGATGGGGCAATTTGGGGCCGAGATGATGGTTGAAATCCACAACCATGGGCCGGTGACAATCTGGATCGAACGCTAGCAACCCCAGAGGATTTTCAAGCTTTAACACAGATCAGCGGGAAGTCAAAACCGCAATAGAAAAAGGGCGACCGCGAGTCACACTTAGTGAACGGGTCGCCCTTTTGTTGCCTCTATCAGACAGGCGTAATTGAAATCCCTCGAGCTTAGGGGATCAGCATCCGCAGGAGCATCACCAACTGCTCGATCTGTTTTTTAATCCCGCTGTTGGCAGCTTGTGCCAGGCCAGGATCGTCTCGGCGGCCAGCCCAGGCCAGGGTCTGGGTCATCAGGCGTGCGGCCACAAAATGCATCAGCAGTTTTTCTTCCTCGTCCGAAAGCTGGCGCTCGGAACGATAGCCATGCAGCAGAGCAGTTTTGAGGCTGGCGAAATCATCCCGGGCAAACACTTCCCAGACCACAACTGCCAGGTCGTAAATGTAATAACCATATCCACAAGTATCAAAGTCAAGGATTCGCGGCTGGCCATCCAGGAATTGGAAGCTGTTCAAATCCAGGTCGCCGTGGATGAGGCCATACACCTGCTCATTTCTGCCCAGCTTTTCAATGGCGGCTGTGGTGATTTTCTCCGCCGCCTCCAGCACTTTGCGTTCGTCTTCAGTGAGAGCTGCATAGGCTTTTCGGGCCGGTACATCCAGCATTCCGCCTTTTAGGCCTTCCAGATCCCAGTGTTTGCGAGAAAAGCCGCCGGGCTGATCAAAGTGGGCTCCATGCTCATGCATTTTAGCAACCGCAACACCAATCTTTTGCAAATGGCCTGGATCAACCTGCGCCTGAGCTGGCTGTCCAGCCAGTCGGCGGAATAATACACAGTGGCGCGGTTCGCCGATGGGGGCAAGCGTCACGGTCTCAACCCATTCGCCATTGGCGGTACGAACCGGGGTGGGCACCAGGATATCGGTATCCTGATTGAGCGCTTCCAACCAGGCCATTTCCGAGCCAATCTCTGCCTTGGAATGGAATCCCGGGGCATTTACTCGCATCAAAAATTGCTGCACGTCACCCTCCCCACCTTTTTGCCTGGCGTCTACTGAAAACTCAGCATTCAGGGCATAGCGCAGCGGTTCGATCGTGATCACGTCCAAGGGATAAGCATCCAAGGCCATCTCAGCCACTTCGCGCAATAGCTCAAACTGTTGAGAGCGGGGACGGTGGTGGAAATCTGAACTGTCCAGATCCCGGTCTCCACCGCGTGATGAGTCACCTTCTTGTTCTTCATCCTCAACTGATTTTCTCAAGCGCAAGAATGAGAACGCAGCGAAGGCTACGGCTGCCACAACCACCACCGCGACCACGACGATCAGCATCGTATTGCTTCCCTGCTCGGCAGATTCTCCGCCCGGTTGCGTGGGTTCAGATTCCCCAGGAGATTCTGGTTCGGCCTGGGTGGCTGTAGCCTCAGGCTGTTTGGTAACTTCGGCACTTTCAGTCGCTTCTGCAACTTGGGTCGCTTCTGCAACTTGGGTCGGTTCAGGAGCAGATTGGCTGGCTTCGACCGTGACTGCCTGGACGACAGGCAATTTGACCAAAACAATTTGACCTGCGGTTAAACCAGAACCTTCTGAGAGACCGTTGTAGAGCAGGATCGTATCCAGCGGCACATCATACGCNNCGCTGGGTGGGCACAACAGGAGCACTCCCTACGCCAGGGGCGGTCACACCCTTAATGGCCGCGAAATTGACCGTGTAATAGATGTATTTTTCAGACCGGTCGACGGCTACACCAAATTCATGATATTGGGTAGAGGTCATCTGTTCATTATGGATAGGGGAATTTTTCCACCATTCCAACGCGGCCTTCGGGGTGGCAAACTGGCCGTGATAGATAATTTCACTGACGAAGATATATTTGTCACCGCCATATCCACTGGCCTCTACCCGATCTTTGGATGTGGAATGTCCCTCCCCATAATGGGTACTCTCCTCAATGGAGACCTGATACGCGGTATGCTTTTGAGCGACTGATTCAATGGTGGTATTGTAGACCAGCTGATACAGTCCTTTCTGATCGCGGTATTGATTGATCAATGCCGCGATCTCCAAGGCTTCCTGCTGATAGGGACTGGTTTGTGCCCCCGAAGCCGGGGAAACCAGCAGCATTGTCACAATCGACAAAAATATTAGCGAAAAAATTCTTTTCTTCATTTTCTAAGACCGCCTTCTGATTCGTTAGATGATCGGTTCAGGTTTCATTTATGAATGGGTTCACACTGATTGACAGTTCATGCGACACTAAATTCCGTATATTTTACACCAACTTTATCTTTTTTATTCAGNNGGCATGCGAACGATGAGCAGTTGTCCAGCGATTAATTCAGAACCTGGAGCCAGGTTATTGTTCACCAACAAAGTATCCAAGGAAACCTGGTAAGCATCTGCAATCTGCTGGAGCGTCTGTCCCTGCTCAACAATATGGAAGATCGAGCCATCCTGCTCGGGCAATGCGACAGTGACCGGCGTGACAGCTGACGGCGCCGCAACCTCGGGTGCTACTGCAACCGGCGCACTCCCCACGCCCGGGGAAGTCACATCTCTGATCGAGGCCACATTAACCGTGTAATATTTGCGTGTTTCAGTGATCCGGACTCCAACACCGATCTCATGGTATTTATCCGAGAGCATGATGGCATTGTGGATAGGTGAATTTTTCCACCACTCTACAGCCACTTGTGGCGTTGCCGATTGCCCAGAATAAATCATCTCATCGACAAAAAGGTACCCGCCATTCCCATATCCACTGGCGGTTACCCGTTCTTTGGATGTACTCCCGCCCTGGCCTTCATGCGTGCTCAGATTGATCGATACTTGATAGTCAGTATGTGTTTGGGCAACTGCCGCCAGGGTATCGTTGTAAAGATATTGGTACATCCCTTTTTCGGCGCGATATGCATTAATCAATTTGCTGATCTCTAGAGCAGTTTGCTGTTCTGTACTGGTTTGCGCCCCGGAGGCAGGCAAAGCAAACAAGAGCAACAGCAAGGTAACCATTAAAACCAATACATTTCTTTTCTTCATTCCCTTTTACCGCCTTATCTACTATTCAATCCGATCATCTTGTTGGAGGTACATTGTTCCAGGAATAATACGGGCTTAATACCAGTATCCCACACCCTGTTCGATCAAGCGTCCGAGCATTCGAATTCCTAATATTTTACACCAATAATATCTTTTTTGTCCTGCTGAAACTTTTTTTTGATTGTTACGTATAGGGTATTGATATCAAGGTTGAATAAATTAATTGTGCAAAGAACACAATGGAGGTAAAAAAATGAATAAGAAAACTGTATCCTTGCTTGCCTTTCTACTTATCCTGGCTTTAGCAACCTTAGCCTGTCGCTTCAGCCCCAGTTCCCTCAGAACCGTCACAGGGAATGGCGAATTAACCCAAGAAGAACGTTCTGTAAAGGGATTTGATAAAATCGAAATCCTCGGACTGGGAGAGATCACGGTCGAACTCGGGGAGGAAGAATCCCTCNNGAAGAGGGCCGGACCATCATCCCCACCAAGCCTGTGAATTTCCATATTACGGTCGTGGCACTCGATGAAGTGGATGTTTCTGGCCTTGGCAATATCTCTCTCCCTGACATTGAAACCGATCATTTCAGGATCGATATCAGCGGCGCAGGCAATATTGATATTGACTCTGTGAATGCTGACTCCCTGGATGTCAGCATGAGCGGGCTTGGTGATCTTACTGTAAAAGAAGGCCAGGTCTCAACGCAAACTGTAACCATCAGCGGGAGCGGAAAATACAGCGCCAGCAAGGTGGAATGCGAAGACGCCACGATCACAATCAGCGGATTGGGTGCTGCCACCCTCAGAGCCAGCCAATACCTCAAGGTTACAATCAGCGGCGGCGGTGAAGTAAATTACTACGGCAATCCTGAAGTTGATTCAGATATCAGCGGACTGGGCGGTTTAGACAGGTTAGGCGACTAATCTTTCGCGATGCCTCGGGTACCCCAATAGAAATCCCTGTTGGGGTACCCGACTTTTATCCAAGAGCGGAAATGGTAAAATTAATCATCGTCAATCAAGTAACATACGAGGAAGAAAAGAAATGAACAGATTCTTAATCAGGTTGTTAATCAATGGTATTGCTTTGTATCTTGCTGTGGTGATCGTGCCTGGCATCGGCGTTGAAAATTCCAGCCCGGTGACCTATTTATGGCTGGCACTGATTTTTGGTATCCTCAACGCCTTATTAAAACCGATCCTGAAATTCCTGACCTGCCCACTGATCTTGCTAACTTTGGGCTTGTTCACGCTGCTGATCAACACCGGCTTGTTCTACCTTACGGGCTGGTTCGCCAGACAATTCGAGCTTGGTTTTGATGTTAGCAACTTTGGTGCGGCATTCCTCGGAGCCCTGGTGGTGAGTGTGGTGAGCATGATCTTTGAGGTTATTTTTAAGGATGAACTGAAGCGCGGCGCAAAAGGAAGCTAATTAGAATTACCCAGCAAAACCGTACCTGGTCAGGCTGCCGTAATGCCTGGCAGAGTATGTGCNNTAAGGGTAGCAAGAGATCAGGGTGACGGTTGGATCGGGGGTGGGGTCAAGCACCTGTACAAAGGTCGGTTCCACCACGTCCGGCTGCTTGTCGATCACATAGGTATAGGCACGCACATTCGTGTAAATGGTAATCTCATCACCGGATTGTAATTGATCCAAGTCGCGGAAGATCTGGCCGAAGATATCGTTGTGCGCAGACAGCACCAGGTTCCCATTTTTACCAGGATCAGCAGAGCCAATGTGCTGGCCTACGCCTTGCTTCAGCTGTTCCCAGCCATCTCCCATTACGATTGGTGCATCCACGCCGATGGCCGAGATAACAATCTGAATGGCTTGCTCTGGTCTGCGCGGTGGGGCTGGCGCACTGGCAAAAGATTGGTGCAGTGGCCGCAGATGGTCGGGGATCTCGGCTTCATTAAAGCGCGCCCCGCCTTCTGAATTTGGCGGGGTATGCCCTGAAGGCAACACAACCGCCTGGACCAAGGCCGTGGGGGTAAAGGTCGGCTGAACCAGAGCTTCAGAAACTTGCTGGTTGAGGTCTTGAATCAGGGTCACTCCATTGAAAACCAAAAAGACCAGCCCTGCAATAGCTGCAATCTCGATCAGGAACAATAAGCGGTCGAAAAGATGTTTGCGGCGTTCTTGCCTATTTTCCTGCTCACCCTGCACCTTCTCTGGCACGTCATCCGCCATGAAATCATCCAGACCAGAACTGGTATTTTGGTCCAAAACCGGGGCAACATCCAGGAGGCGTCCACTGCGCCGGAAGGCATCCAGGCGCTGCTGCCGGGAGCTTCGTTTCTTCTGGATCAGCAAGCGGCGAAGTTCTCGCTCGCTAAGGTCTTCTGGGCGAACTTTTTTGGCCATAGTAATTTCGATTATACCGTAATACGTAATTTTCTCGCGGCGGTGGCGCTCCCCGGATAGCCAACAACCTGGGTAAACGTGGAGATCTTTTCTACGGTTGGATGCTCTTGAGAAGTTTATCGAGGTCTGCAGCCACCTTGGGGCGATCAAAATTTGCTTCCAAATACCGGCGGCCATTAAGGCCCATACTGCGGACCATCTGCCGGTCATCTGCAAATTGACGGATCGCGCGCGCCATGGCCTCAGGATCTCCCGGCGGGACAAATGCACCTGCCTGACCCTGCTCGATGACCTCACGAATCACACCGTCAATGGCCAGGAGAGTGGCCCGTCCTGCCGCCATATAATCAAATACCTTGTTGGGATAAACCGTGCGGTACATTTCTATCGGCTTGAGGATCGCAATGCAGGCATCGGCCGCGGCCAGCGCCTCGCGCATCTCCGCTTTGGGTAAAGCGGGCAGAAAATGCACATTGCTTACTCCCAATTCAGCCGCCTTTGCCACCAGGTTTGGTTTATCTTTGCCATCGCCTAACAGCACAATGGCAATCTCTGGCCGATCCTGCAGGTCTTTTGCGGCCAGCAGCAGAATTTCCAGATCGTTCGACAACCCGTGTGCCCCAGCATACAAAACCACAAATTTTTCCTGCAGGCCATATTGCTGGCGCAGGTCGGCACCATCTGCCTGAGGATCGAACATGCTGGCCTCTGCCCCATTGGGAATCAGGGCAATCTGCCTGCCACCACGCTTTTGGATGTGGTCGATGAATCCTGGTGAATTGACAATCAGCTGGTCGGACCGGCGGTATAGGAACCTTTCCAGCCACTCGGAAGCTGCGATCAGAGGCCGGCTGGTCAGCACACCCACCGCCACGGCGAAGGCTGGCCAGAGGTCCCGCACTTCAAACAAAAAGAGCGCACCTTTCAGCCGGGCCAACATCCAGGCCGTTACGCCCTGAAAGATCGGCGGAGAAGTTCCCCAAACCACATCCACATGTTTTACCCGCAGGCCAATGAAAAAGCTGGAAAACATAAAACTGAAGAAGCTGAGCAGGCGGTGGAAAAAACTGCGGTGCAGGGCATTGTAGGTATAGGCGCGCAGGATGGTGATCCCTTCACCGCNNCAGGAATGGTAATCACCAATCCCTTACCGATATCCCAAAATACGGAATGGTGTGCCAATACAGAAGAGCGTGTGTCGCTGGTGAATGACATCCACAATATACACCTGCGGAACAGTTATGGACAGCAACTATTTTAGCCCAATGGAGGAATTATGGCCGCTGCCCTCGAAACAAATAATGAGAAAAAAAATTGGCTGGGAAACCTGGTACAGAGGATCAAAACCTTCATTTCCATCCAGGGAGCAGAAATCGGATCCCGCGCCGCCTCCCCAACCCTCACAGGGATCAATTTTATTCAGGAAGATTACACACCAGCCAAATTGATTGAACACCCGGGAGCTGGATCCCATGAAGACATTGAACCGATGAAATAAAAACAGCTCGTAATAATCCACGCGAGAAAAAAATGAACAACAGGAGAAACCATGTCAGATACTGAAAAAATCACAATCAATCTCGGCGTTGTCGATCTGGGTAAGATCGACCTGCTTGTTGAGCAAGGATTTTTTACCAATCGCACGGATTTTATCCGCGCCGCCATCCGCAACTACCTCGATAAACATGATACCGAACTGCAGGAGACGATCACCCGCAATAATTTCGCCGTCGGCATCATGGTCTTTACGTCCAACGGGCTGAAAAAACGCCTCGACAAAGGGGAAATGCTCGATATCCTGGTGGTGGGCATGCTGGTACTTTCAGAGGATATCACGCCTGAACTTGCCCGCAGCACGATCAACTCGATCAAAGTTTTGGGTATTTTTGAAGCTCCCAAGGAAGTTAAAGAGGCAATTGCAGATAGAATACGTTAAAATACCGCTATGACCGCTGATATCCAACCTCTGCAGAATCTAAATACCAGTCCCACAAAGCTGCGGCCGATCAAGCTGCCGCAAGACCTGCGCGAAATAGCCGATCTGGTTGAGTTGTGCTTTGCAGCCACACTGGATACCGACGGGCGGCGTTTTATCCGTCAGATGCGCCAGGCTGGCAGCTACCGCAACAGGTACATCGGGTTCAGCAGCTTTCCACCGGCCATCAAAGGGTTCGTGTGGGTAGAAGAAGGTCGCATCGTCGGCAACATCAACCTGATCCCAGTGCTGGCGGAGTCACACAAATCGTACCTGATCGCCAATGTTTCCGTGCATCCGGATTACCGCCGCCAGAGAATTGCCCACACCCTGACCAAAGCCAGCCTGAAGTTTGCCCGCGAACGCAGAATTAGGTGTCTCTGGCTGCAGGTGGATGAAGCGAACCATGAAGCCCAACAGCTATACCAGGATTTTGGTTTTACAGAGCGCGCCCGCCGGACAGTCTGGCACAGCCAACCCAACCCGATAAAAATCTCCGTTCCCCCCAGTGTAGAGGTGAAACCTCGCCGCCGCGCCGATTGGAAGAGCCAGAAAGAATGGCTGGAAAAATTGTATGACAAAACAGTGCGCTGGAATTTACCACTGCAGGCACAAAATTTTTCACCTATGCTTAGCGGTGCATTGCTGCGCTCTCTGAACGAACAAAAATTCAGGCAGTGGTCGGCTTTCCACCACGGACAGTGGATCGGTTCACTTACCTGGCAAACCAGCTATTCCCAGGCAGATTGGCTGTGGCTGGCCGCCCCACCCCAAAAACGCGAGTTGGCCTTGTGTGCCCTGATCCCCCATGCCCAGCAGGACCTGCATAGGCGCGGTCTGCTGCGCCAGAGCCGCACACTGGCAGTCAATTTCCCTGCCGGAGAATGCGCGGATGCCTTTCAAACGATTGGCTTTCAGGCGCACCAGACTTTGATCTGGATGAAAAAAGACTTCGATTAGCCTCTTTTGAGAATCATCACCTGCAGCGCACACAACCAACCGATTTCAAATCTGAGGGAAAACCGCAGCGCTTCGAACTGTCACTTCCCTGAGAAAATCACTAGCCAACAGGAAAGAACCGATGGTGAATAAACACCTTGTCAGGCAAGCCTTCGACAACAAACCATTGATCCAGTTCAACCAATACAAGTTCCTGATTAACCCGCTCACCGAGCAAATCCCAGCGACTTCAGCGGAGCTGCTGCAGGCAGCCACAGACTGGATTGTCGAGACGGGAGACTTCAGCCTGGCGAACAAAATCGCGGGCGAAGAGGATAAAGGGGCCATCCTGGTGGCATCCACCGCGCTTGCAACAGGATTACCCTTTGGCATGGCACGCTGGTATCCGGCTGGGCTGGAAGGGCAGGTATCGGTTAAGTTTGAAATGGAATACACCAGCGGGGAATTGTTCCTCAACGGCATCGAAGAAAACGATCGGGTCATGATTGTTGATGACATGATCAGCACAGGGGGCACCATGCTGGCCCTGATCGAGGCCATCCGGCTGGCAAAAGCGGAGATCATTGAGAGTATCTGTGTAGCTGAAAAAATTGAGTACGGCGGTGTACAGCGGATCTTGAACGAAACAGGTATTTTGGTCAAGACCCTGGTCAAAATCTCTGTGGCCGGTGAACACTCAAAAGTGGTTCAGGCTGGCTAAAGCCCGTTCAATATCCGGATAGACCAGCGCACCCGCCGAAGCCAGCGCCGATTGTTTGGCTACATTCTCAGCGATGCCGATCTTGCGAATCTCAACTCGCAAGCCTGCCTGGCTGAGGAGTTCGCCAGCAGCCTGGACAGCCAGCACCCCACCCGGAGTATCTTCAAAAACGGTGAGACGACTGCCGTGTAATTGAGCCAGTTCTGAGATATTCCAGACCGCTGGAGACTGGGCGGCGAGCTGCATGCTTTGCTCCAGCTGCCACCCCATGGCCGCCAGAATAGCCAGTAAAGCATGTTCGTATGCGGGTTTTGAGACAGATGCCACCGGCCGTCCGGTACGATCTGCCAGCCAACTGGTCTCGCCATAGCCAATCAGGGGCAGCTCCTGCAAGCCCACCAATGCGGCGCCCATGCCCGCATCTGGGGCAGCCATATTCCCCGTCGGACCCAAAGAAGGGCGGTTGGTCATGATCGCAGCACCATGCAACGGTTCAGCAGCCCACTGCAGGATTTTTTGGGCCATCTGTGGACTGATGAGCCGCTGATCAAAACGCATCAGATAACTCTCTGTCTGGTACCTGGACGCTCTACGATAGGTGCTTTCGAAAACTGCACTGCCCAGGATCAGCTCCTGGAAGACATGCAAGGTTTGAGAGATCTGGATATCCTCACTGTGCCGAATGAAATCCTGGATAGGCTCTGCCCCTACGCCTTCCTGCGCGGCCAGCTGCCCGATCGCCAGCATGCCGCGCTGCAGGGCTGGGATCTGAAGCGGCTGGCGGGCGATAGCTTCAAATAATGCATCCAGGTCCAAGGCAACAGGCTTATTCCCAACCCCTGGCGCGACCGCACCATTTTCGGATTGCAGCGCCAAGGCAGCTATGCACAGGGCGCTGGAATGCCACTCGCTGCTGATACCTAAAGACTCGAATTGGGCGATCTGTTCATCGGTGAGAACCACATCTCCAAAACCCAGCGCCTGTGCAACCAGCTGAACCGTATCCTTCAAAGCTTGGTGATAGCCCCTCGGCTTGAGGAGGACGCCATCCATATCAAAGAGCAGTATTTCCATCGCTTCCTTAACGGGCATGCCTGATTTCCAATTCATTCTCAACTTCAGTCAAAGAAATTTCCTGTTCGGCGAGCAAAACAAATAAATGGTAAATCAAATCTGCCGCTTCTTCAATTGTGCGCTGGCGGCCTTGCTTGCCAGCCGCAAGAATAACCTCGACCGCTTCTTCGCCCACTTTTTGAGCAATTTTCTCATACCCGGCAGTGAGCAAACTGTTGGTATACGACCCTTCCAGTGGATTATNNCCGGTATGGCAGGCGGGACCGCGCGGCGTCACCCGCAGGAGAAGTGCGTCCCCATCACAATCCACCCTGATATCATGGACATCCAGAATATTTCCCGAGGTCTCCCCTTTCAGCCAGAGCTTTTCCCGGCTCCGAGACCAAAAGTGGGCTTGTTTGGTTTGCAGGGTACGCTCAACTGCCTGGGCATTCATCATGGCCACCATCAACACCTGGCCGGTGGACACATCCTGAACTATCCCCACCAGCAGCCCTTGTGCGTCAAACTTAAGATCAGTCATCCTGGCTCTCCTCAGCGAGCAATCGAATGGAAACCTGATGATCCGCCAGGAACTGCTTCAGCTCACCAATCGATAAGATTTTATCGTGGAATAAGGTGGCAGCCAGAGCCGCCTCGGCCTGAGTTTGCTGGAACACATCCAGGAAATCCTGCTTTTTACCTGCCCCACCGCTGGCGATGACAGGCACCGTTACAGCTGAAGCGATGGCTTCTGTTAAAGCCAGATCAAAGCCGTCGCGGGTACCATCCCGGTCCATACTGGTCAGCAGGATCTCTCCAGCACCTGCCTTTACACCCTGTTTTGCCCATTCAACTGCGTCCAGCCCGGTCGGGGTCCTTCCCCCATGCACAAATACTTCCCAGGCACCCTGAGCCGTGCTTTTTGCATCGATTGCCAGCACGATACATTGGTTACCGAAACGCCTGGCGCCTTCTGTTAGCAAGCCAGGGTTCTTGACAGCCGCCGAGTTGATGCTGACCTTATCGGCACCTGCCAGTAAGGTTTGGCGGATGTCCTCCACCTGGCGGATGCCACCGCCAACGGTCAGCGGCAGGAATACCTGTTCGGCGATGGATTGAACCACTGCCAAAGTGGTCTTGTGGCCTTCAGGGGTTGCGGAGATATCCAAAAATACCAGCTCGTCAGCCCCCATGCGGTCATAGATCCTGGCTTGTTCTACCGGATCTCCAGCATCTCGCAGGTTGACGAAATTAATGCCCTTGACCACGCGACCATCTTTGACATCCAGACAAGGCACGATCCTTTTAGCGAACATTGAGCGCCTCCTGCAAAGAAAAATTTCCTTCGTACAATGCGCGGCCGACAATCACCCCTGCCAACCCGGCCCTGCGCACCCTGGCAATATCCTCCAGGCTGGCTGTCCCCCCCGAAGCAATCACGCGTAAACCGGTCTGGTCTGCCAGCTGCTTGGTATTTTGCCAATCGACACCGGTTTGCATGCCATCTTTTTGAATATTGGTATAGATCAGTGTCTTGGCACCAGCCTGGGCCAGCCGCTCAGCCAGAACAGCCAGGCTGAGACCTGAAGGCAATTGCCAGCCCCGGCTCATCAGCTCCTGCCCCAGCGCATCCAGGCCAAACGCGATCTTCTCTGCTTCAAAACGCTGCAGAACCTGTTCGCCAAATTCCGGATCCTCGATCACAGCCGTACCCAATACAATCCTCGAAACACCCAGGTCCAAGGCGGTTGAAATCTGGTCAATCGTGCGGATGCCCCCGCCCAGCTGAATTTTCACCTGGTCCTTCGCCAACGAGACGATATTTCGAATGGCGGTTTCGTTTGCTTCCGTACTCTCCCCGAAAGCACCGTTGAGATTGACCACATGCAGCCAGCTTGCCCCCTGATCGATCCAGTTTTGGGCAAACGTTTGCGGTTCATGGCTGTATTCGGTTTGACGGTTCCCTTTTCCCTGGCTCAAGCGCACCACCTTGCCGTGGCGCAGATCAATTGCGGGATAAACAATAAATTCACTCATCTCATAGCTCCACAAAGTTCTTCAGGACCTGGAGACCGGTTTTTTGGCTTTTCTCCGGGTGGAACTGCACACCTAAGATATTGTCCTTTTCCACGGAAGAGGCAAAACGCACAGCGTAATCCGTCAGGGTGAGCACATGCCCTGTATTTTGCGGGACGCAGTAATATCCATGGTTGAAATAAAAATAATCACCCGCCTGAATGCCATTCATCAATGCAGAGGGTTTGGCAATCTCAACCTGATTCCAGCCGATTTGCGGCACCTTGATGCCGGGCTGTTGGAAAAAAACCACCTCACCCGGAATCAGACTCAAGCCTTGATGATGGCCCTGCTCTTCACTGGTCTCAAAGAGCAGCTGCATCCCCAGACAAATTCCCAGCAGCGGTTTACCCTGCGCAGCAAATTCCTGAATCACCGGCACCAACCCTCTAGATTGCAAGCCTTGCATCCCGTCGGCGAACGCTCCGACCCCGGGCAGGATCAGCTTATCTGCNNTCACTCCTTCTCGGATCAATCCGTACAGCCTTGGCCATTGCCCTGGCCATAGCCTTAAAGAGTGCTTCAACCATATGATGGTTATCCCTGCCGTAATGGCTGATGACATGCAAATTCGAAGCGCTGGCGGCAGCAAAGGACTCAAAAAAGTGTTCCAGCAGCGTGGTATGCAAACCGCCTACCATGGCAGAGGTCCAGACGGTTTTTAACACGGCATAAGGACGGCCAGAAAAATCCACCACCACCTGCCCCAGGGCCTCATCCATAGGCACCTCAGCGGATGCAACCCGAACGATGCCCCGCTTATCACCCAAAGCCTGCTTAAAGGCAGCCCCCAGGGCTAAACCACAATCTTCAACAGTGTGATGAGGGTCAATATGCAGGTCTCCTTTGGCCCTGACGGTGAGATCAAACAAGCCGTGCACCGCAATCTGGGTCAGCATATGGTCAAAAAATCCTATCCCGGTCTGAATATCGTATTCACCACTGCCATCCAAATTCAGTTCTACCAGAATATCGGTCTCGCTGGTTTTTCGTTCAATTTTTGCTGTTCTCATCATTCACCTGATTCCTTTCAAGGAGTCGATCAAGGAGTCAATTTGTCCCTGAGTGCCAATGCTGATACGGATATGGTCGGACAAGCCGGGTTTATCAAAATAGCGGATCAGAATGCCTTGTTGGCGCAAGTGCTGCTTTACCGAGATGGCGGGTCGGCCTTCCACGCGGCATAAAATAAAATTAGCCTGAGAGGGATATGGCTTTAACCACGGAATCGGTTGTAAAGCGGCATACAAGCGCGCCCGATGTTCAATGATCCTGTGAATATTATCCTGCGCTTTGGCCAAATTTTGCAGCGTGACCACGGCGGCCTGCTCGGCTGCCACCGACACATTGTAAGGCTGTTTGGCCTTCATCAGCATCGGTACAAAAGCTTCCGGGAAAACTCCATAGCCTATACGCAGTCCTGCCAGGCCCGCCCATTTACTGAAGGTGCGCAGCACAATCAGGTTGGGATATTGGTCCACTTCTGTAAGGTACGAACGCCCCTGGTCACTGAACTGGATATAGGCCTCATCAACCACCAGCAGTATGGGAAGATCCACCAGCTGCCTGAACTCACCTTCCGAGATGATGCCGCCATCCGGGTTATTTGGATGTGCGAGGAATAAAATTTTAGGCCTGTGCTGCTCAACAGCCTGCAAAATCCTTACCATGTCCAAGGAAAAATCCGCTCTCCGGGGTACAGAAATCACCTGGGCCTGATTGAGTGCACCGTCAAAAGCATACATGCCAAAGGTCGGCGGGCAATTGATGAGCTTTTCCCCGGGTTCGAGGACAATCCGCATGATCAGGTCAATCAGCTCATCAGCCCCAGCACCAATCACAATACTTTTTTCGGTAATTTGATGGTGCTCTGCGAGCCGTTTGCGGATCTGCCTGGTCTCCGGGTCTGGATAAATATGCAGGGTATCCAAGGCGGCCAGGGCGGCCTGTACCTCCGGCAAGGGGCCGTATGGATTTTCGTTCGCATCCAATTTAACCAATTGATCCACCGGGATGCCCAATTCCTCTGAGAGGACATCATAAGGCAAGATCGGTTCATACGGCGGCATTGCCTGGATGTGGGGGCGAATAAAATCTAGGGTCTTGGTCATTGGTCCTCCAGCCTGGCCCGGGCTGCCGCGGCATGAGCGGTCAGACCCTCCAGGTCGGCCAGGTCAGCCGCGATTGTGCTCAGGGGTTGAGCGGTGGCGGTATCCAGCCCAATGACACTTGAAATTTTGACGAAGTCCAGCACATTCAACGGGGAGGCAAATCGGGCCGTCCCTCCCGTTGGCATGATGTGACTGGGACCGGCTACATAATCTCCCAGAACTTCGAAGGAGTGATCGCCCAGGAAAAACCCGCCGGCATTATTGATCTTTTCCATCAGCGCCTGTGGATTTTCCACGGATAAACATAAATGTTCTGCGGCATAATCGTTGGCCAGGCTGGCTGCCTGTTCCAGCGANNGCCAACTCGGGATCTGGTGTCAGTAAAATGGCACTGGCCTGCACGTCGTGTTCAGCCTGGGCCAGCAGGTCTGCAGCCACCCAGCCAGGGTCGGCTGTGCGGTCTGCAATCACCATGGTCTCGGTTGGCCCAGCCAGGCCTTCCATGCCTACCACCCCAAACAGCTGCTGTTTGGCCAGGGTGACAAACAAGTTCCCAGC